>CAZOWB010000061.1:0-6825 GCA_964583315.1 uncultured Candidatus Bathyarchaeia archaeon
CTAAACTTATAGAAAATGTTCGAACTATAGTTGATAACTCCAGAACTCATAGTATTGTTTGCGACTTGCCGACAGCTCAAGGAGGACAAGACACGGGGCCAACAGCCCTAGAGCTGGCAATAATGGGGTTAGCTGATTGCGCAGCCACAATATTTGCGGATGTAGCTAAACGAAGTAATATTAAAATCGAAAAACTTGAGGTGGTAGCAGAGGCGGAAAAATCCGGAGACTCACCTCTTCTTAAAAATGTAAAACTTAAAGTTCATGTTTCCGCTAAAGCAAGAAAACAATTACTGGAAGCTGTTTGGCGAAGAACAGAAGCGAACTGTCCGGTTGTAGCTATATTCAAAGGGCAGGTGCCAATAGAGATCGAATTTGAAGCAACGACTACGGAATAATTCTCCCATCCTTTTTTTTGGTTAACATTTCATTATTATGGAAATATTTTAAGACCAATTTTACGTCTGCTAAAAAGCATAAAGATTATAATACATATTATGGTTAAGGCAATAGCAAGTATTATAAGTGGTAATGAGAATTGTCCCGCGCCAAAAATTATTGGTATAGGCCCAATTAAGAGAATTAATCCAAAAGAGTCTTTTAGCCCAAAAAGCACTGTTGCCAACATTAAAATGATCATTCCAACAAATATTAGCAAGAAGCCTAGAAAGAATATTTTCATGAAGGGAATTTGAAAGAATGATCTTTCACTGATCATTTCTGGACTGAAGGACTCTTCGGTTTTTCTATAACATTCTAAGCAGAGCCACGAATAGGGTTCTATACAGCGCTCACATACGGTTCGCCCACATTCCTGACAGACATATCTGGCGTTTCTCTCGCCACATAATTCGCAGATTTTCACGCCCACCGCTTTCCAAAAGCCCCCTTAACTCTATTTTCTCATCTTACTTTGTTAGCGATATCCAATTTAAAACTAACATAAAAATTAATGCTATAATCATTAGTATGATTGATAAGAGAATTAACATTTTCATAGCCTCTTTATCTGTTCCAAAAATTATTGGTATAGGCCCAATCATAATTAGGCCTCCACCTTTAATTCCTTTAGTCTTGCGGTTGCGAAATACGTTAAAGAACATTATTATTGCGGCAACGAAGAACAGTATGATTCCTAATATAATCAGTATGAAACCCGTTTGAAATAGGAGAGATGCATCGATCATATTAATAACCCTAACAAAATAAGCTTGTTAAACCAATCAAATAAGTTTAATGTTTCACCTCAGTATTTTTCCCTAAAAATCTCCTTAAACTCTAATGGGAGAAGAGTATAGGTTTTATACTAGCAGATTTATTTTGATTTTGGTTTAAAGCCATGACATTTGAAGATATCGTTGATAGAATTCTCTCTGTGAGGCCCGAACTAACTCGAGAAAAGGTTTTAAAGATGATTGAGGCCAAAGAGAGAAGCGCTAAAGGATTTTTAACTCGGGAGAGCGCAGCCTTATCGTTAGCAGCTGATCTCGGAGTCACTATAGATGAGACATATTTTAGGCGCGAGCTACAAATTAAAGATTTGGTTTCAGGTTTAGGTAATGTTACAGTTAGTGGACGAGTGATACATGTTTCTCCATTAAAAAAGTTTACGCGCCCAGATGGAAGAGACGGCGCCAAAAGAAGCATTTGCATAGCTGATAAAACTGGAATAATCAGGGCTAATTTATGGGATGAGAAAGCTCTCTCACCAGATTTAGAGCGTCTATTAGATAAGATAGTGAGATTATCCCATGTATCCGTAAGGCGAAGGCGAGGTGGAAGACTAGAGTTAAACGTTGGCTCCAGAAGTGAGATGGAAATTGAGCCTGAAGATTTAAGAGATGAAGATTTTCCTCCTCTAACAAAATTCACTAAAAAAATTAGTGAGATAGTTGGTGACGAGAAAGATATGAATATTATCGGAGTTATAAAGCGCGTCTATCCATTAGTAACTTTCAAACGTCAAGATGGTAGTGAAGGAAAAGTTAGACGGGTAGAACTTAAGGATGAGACGGGAGAAGTCAACTTAGTTCTATGGGATGATAAGGCTAATTTAATTCTGGAAAGTCATGTTGGAAAATATGTTATGTTAACGAGAGTGAGGGTTAAACAGCGCTTTGATAGTCAAATAGAGATTCAGACAAAAGATCAGAGTGAAATAAGATTTTTGGAAAAGAGGCCGTCTGGTTTTGAATTATAAATCATGTTGGATTAAAAAACAATGTTAATAACATTGTGAATAATGAGAATAACCAGTAATTTAAAAAAATAAAGGAGAAGAAAGGCGTTGTTTTCTACTCTTTCTTCACCAGTGAAATCTCTATTGTTGAGACATTTGATTTCGGTCGATCTGGACTTGATAATTCCTGAGTTCCTATTTCTATTTTTTCAATGTCGATGTCCTTTAGAAAGACACGACGTAGAAGTTCAACAACGTCTACTGCTCTGCTTATCGCTCTTCCCCTAGCTTTAACGACAACTTTTTTGGCGCCAGAGTTAAATGCTGTTAAACAAGCAACAACATAGTTCATTATAGGTTTTTTCCCGATCATCACTTGACTCTCTTCAGCCATAGCGCATCTCTACTCCTTCCTTCGTTAACTCTTCAATTCATGTTTATTTTTTGTCAAAAACTTTGATATAATGTTTTTCCTTATTTAAATAAATTAAAAAAGCATGAGTAAAGCTGTAAGCACAAGCGCGAAAAGCGGGAAAATAACTGAATTTTTCTTAGCGTTGTTTGAAACTTCATCAGTTAGTAAACTCAACTCATTAATCCGTTTTTCCCCAATAACTTTAACTCCCTTAATCAATAATTTGTTCCATGCAACCTCAGCCGAATCCATTTTCTTTAGCGCGTCAGACACGGCGCGTCTAACATAATTAATTATTTTATTGTGGTCTATAATTTCGCCTACTGAATAGTAACCCTTCTCTGCCAACACAACGGCGTTGACCACGTGAGTGTCTGTTGTAAATACTTCACCATTATCTATGCCGATTTTCTTAAGATCCGCAAGAATTTTTTCACGGAGACCTGATATCATATTGTTTCCATCTATCGTAATATATGCTGTTTTCTGTCCGTCAACTTCTATAATAACCGCTGTTATACCCCCTGGTCCCATTCCATCCTTAAGTCCTAAGTCTTCTGGCACTATCTTCCCAGCGCCAACCTTCATGATGCTATGAGCATATCTGAGGTTCTTTGCCTTCTTTAGGGCGAGAAGTGCTGCTTCCCTAATTAAAGAAGCAACCTTATTCATATTAAATAAACCGTCAATGCTATTATGAGCGTCAACCGCTATAACCCAAGAAAAACCCAGTTTTGTAGCCTCCTGAGTGATAATGTCATTTAACTCTAATGGTAAATCTTCCATTGGTTCAGGAGCCGTGGTTAATGTTAGAAAAGCACATCCATTAAAAATCTGGCAACCGACCTTCGCTCCGTCTTTCTCGATAAGAAGGAAGCGAGTAACCTTGTCGGAAAACTTTTGAGTCTTTCTTAAAGATCTGACCAGTTCTTTCAGAACCTTTCTGTTTTCCCTTTGGGAAGCTAGATCAAGCTCATGTCCTGATATCCCGTGGGGAACAGAAACCACGCATTGAAACTCTTTCTCCAGTAGATCTGCTATTAATCCTGGGAGAGGACTACTTCCAATATTTTTGAACGGGCCGGGATGAAGATTTGGAACAACTATCGCGGCTAATGGCTTCTTCTCATTTCTGCTCCTGAAAATAAGCAATGAAACGTTTACATCGTTTTCCTCACTGATCTGCTCTAATATCTCCTCAAACGGTTGTTCGAAGTCTTCTGTCCAATCGGCGAGGAAAGCCCTAAAAAGCTTAAGTGATGGAATACCGAAAGTTCTCATTCCAGTCTTATTTAAGAGCTTAATGAATACCCAAACACTTAATATGGAAAATGTAAGAGGCAGTAGAAAATAATAGAGTGTATTATATGCGTGTAAGTCTCTCACTTGGGTGATGATTATTGAAGCCAACAATAAGGAAGGTTGAAGGAAACCTGAAAGAAACTTAGATATTATATTGGAGAAGGAAATCGAGTATATTACGATAAAGCGGAGAGACAACGCTGCAAAGTAACCTAATGAAATCACCTTAATAGGCAGATCTGTAATGGTCAAAGATTGAAATGTAAGTATATTCGCTACAATTGTAAATGCTACGAATAAGAGATTTGAGGAGAATGAGAGAAACATTATTCTTCTAAAATTTAGGATCACATCCCCCCTAAGCATTATTTTAACCATGAAGAAATCTGAGAGCAATGTTATTCCAAAAAAGGTTGTTCCCAATAGGATTCCGTTAATAAACCATGTTAAGGATTGCGTAAATGGCATGTTTGATGAGAAGCCCAAAAATAGGCTTTCTGCATATAGAAGAGCGATCACTTGATTATAAGATGGAAGCTTAAACAGAGAAGAGTAATGTTTGACCGCTTTATCAACATTACTTCTGTACGAAAGGCTTTTCATAGTAGTTACTCCAAGTAGATACCACATTAATAAATTAATGTTCTCTAAAAAATTTATGCGAAATTATTTCTTACAATCTCAATAATTTTTCTTTAATTAAGTAATGATCCAAATTTCTAAAGGGGAAATTAAGCTGTTAATAAATGTTTAAACTCTTTTTCGATGAAAAATTTAATTGTTATGCCCTTTAATATTCTTTGATGCAAACAATGGGGTGGTGATAGAAGTTGGAAAAGGCTACTATGAAAACTGCTGAGAGATTTCTTATTGAATTTAAGGGTGAAGATTACGCTTTTGGTGAGGGTGCCCTAAAACAATTCAGCAAGTATGTAAATAGGATTGGTGATAAAGTAGCTATCATAACTGGTGGAACAGGCATAAGAACAGGCATAGTCGACGTAGTAAGTGAAAATCTTAAAAAGAAAGGAAAGGACGTTGTAGGAGTTTTAAAGGGCGCCCGCCCAAATACCCCGAGAGAAGATGTCTATAGACTTGCATATCAACTTGTGAAGTTAGGATCCGATGGGGTCGTTGCTATAGGTGGAGGTAGCGTTCTTGATGGAGCCAAGGCGGCATTAGTCTTAGCCCTTTACGGAGGCGTGATTGATGAATACTTTGGAACAGGACTGGTCTCAGCTAAGTCTGGTGGAGAAAGAATACCATTAATAGCCATACAGACAGCTAGTAGCTCAGCCTCACATCTAACTAAATACTCGAATGTAACTGACATGATAACTTTCCAAAAGAAACTTATAGTTGACAATTCCATTGTGCCGAGGGCTTCAATATTTCCATATGAGGTTACTAAGAGTATGCCGCCGGAGCTAACGAAGGATGGCGCCCTTGACGGGATATCACATTGTTGGGAAGTTTGGATGGGAGCAACTGGAAAAGAGAATTATGAAAGAATAAGTGAAGTAGCCTATACTGGGATAAAGCTTATTGTTGAAGCTCTCCCGAGGGCTCTTGAAGATAGAGAAGATATTAAAGCTAGGTATGCGCTTGCCCTCGGAACAGATTTGGGCGGATACTCAATAATGCTTGGTGGAACGAGCGGCGGCCATCTCGGGAGCTTTTCACTTGTTGATATTCTCACTCACGGTAGAGCGTGCGCCATCTTAAATCCCTACTATACTGTCCTCTTCTCATCGGCAATACAAGATCAACTTAAGAGAGTCGCTAAAATATACATAGATAATGGCTATATGAAGGAGGATGAAAGCAGACTAGAGGGTAGAGAACTTGCTGAAGCAGTCGCCAGGGGAATGATAAAATTTGCTAAAAAAATAAAGTTTCCAACAACGCTGAAAGAGGCAGGTGCAACAGAGGAGCATATTGAAAGAATGGTGAATGCAGCGAAGGATCCGCAGCTAAAAATGAAGCTAGAGAATATGCCGGTGCCATTGCGGGCTGAAGCCGGAGACGTTGATAGGCTTATGAAGCCGACGTTGGAGGCTGCTTACACGGGAGACTTTAGCCTAATTCCAGAGGTTTAAATTAAAAAATAATTCTTTTCTTTTTTTAACGTGCTAAGTTTCCAAGAACATCAAATTGCATTTCCTTTGGCTCGCCCAATATTTCTATGCGCTCCGACAATTCCTTATCATGTTTTACAAGCTCGTATAGGCTTTCTGAGATCCACATATATTCCAAATCAAGGGTATTTTTAATTCTAACGACCTTCGCTCTTAGGGGGTCTATTGGTCCACAGCATCTTATAGCCATCAGAATTGCATCTCGATCATTAGGTAAGAAGGGTGGGATTTTAGCGACTTCTGGCCAAGTTGAGGTTAAGCAATTCATGAATGTTGCTTCGAAATCTATCTTTGAGAAAACTCTTCTTGTTGTTATGTCCGCTAGCCCTATGCCGATAGCGTTTCCATGAGATTTTTCGGATAAATCCAAAACAACTATTCGCTTAATTTTTGGGGCACGCGGCTCATATTCTTCGGGTGAAATCCAGAATCTGCCGATTACATTTGTGTCCATTCCTATGCCGCTTATGTCCTTTCCTATTTCATCAACTATTAGAACATCTATCTCTTTGAAGGGTATTCTAGCCATTAAATCCTTAGCAAGCTCCAATAGTTTAATCTCTTCTTTTTCAATGTCTTCTGGTTTTAAGGCTTTTATTACGGCTATTTCGTGATAAGCGTTCTCAACGATGGCGACGCCCATAATTATCGGCGTATTCTTCATGATGAGTCTAGCAGCCTCTGGGATAAGCTTATGGTAGCCCTCGAGCTGGTATCTATGTATTGTTTCAGCGCCCTTCTGCTTCCCGAGGCCAATAGCCATCATTTTCATTAAGCCGCTCTCTATTTTA
>CAZOWB010000062.1:0-6805 GCA_964583315.1 uncultured Candidatus Bathyarchaeia archaeon
TGAACGAGTATGCTAAAGTCTCCGTCGCTCCATTGCTGGTAAAAGCACTTAAGGAAGGATAACGGCTTTAATTAGGAAACTAACTAGATAACGAGAGGCGGTGAATGGATAGATGGGAAAAACCGAGATTCCAACTTTCAAATTTTTGAAAGAAACGATCGTGCGGCTGGAGGATCCGGGACTATTGCTTGTCTCTGGAACATTAAAGCATGCTAACGTCATGACTATCGGGTGGGGTTTGCCTGGAATTCTTTGGGCCAAGCCGCTCTTTATCGTAGCTGTAAGACCCTCAAGGTATACTCATCAATTTATTGAGAGAACTGGAGATTTTACAGTGAATGTTCCGGCTGAGGGAATGGAGGAGACAGTAAATTACTGCGGATCCGTTTCTGGAAGGGATCACAACAAATTTGAAGAGAGGGGATTAGCCCTTCTTCCAAGCAAACGGGTGAGCTCTCCCATCATAAAGGAATGCGTAGTAAATTACGAATGTAAGGTTGTATATAAAACACGAGTTAATAAAGAGGAATTGCCAGAATCCATCCTTTCAATCTGCTATCCCGCTGGAGATTATCATACATTGTATTTCGGCGAGATTGTTGCAGTTCATGCCGATGAAGAATTGGATTGACACGGATACTTCAACCTTTCTTAATGAAAAGACAAGATTCAACATTACTTTTCGAAACAACCGGATTGAAGGTTTAAAATCGATTGATGCTGAAGATTGATATGCATGTTCATACATCCCATTCCGATTCAAGCGGCTCAGTCGATGAAGTTTTGGAGGAGGCTCGGCGTAAGGGGCTTGACGGAGTAGCAATAACGGATCACAAGACTATTAGAGGCGCACAGGAAGCACTAAAAAAACGGGGAGACCTCATTATAATACCTGGTCAAGAGGTTAGGACCGAGCAATGCGAGATCCTTGCGTTGGGAATCAAAAGAAAGATAGAGGATGATCTGCCGGTACTGGAGGCCATAAAGAGGATTCATGCGCAGCATGGGTTAGCCGTACTGCCTCATCCAACTGTTCCTTTCTTCAGCAATCTTAACGAAAATGTTATGAAGAGTATGCCCCTCGACGGGATAGAGGTCTTCTCATCAATAACTCCTTTTCCATGGTATTTCCTTAGAAAAAATATGAAATTAGCCCGTAAACTTGGAATTCCGATGCTTGCTGGAAGCGATTCGCATGCGGCGGAGACCGTTGGAGATGCATACACAATAATTCGCTGCGGAGAGAGAAGAATAAAAGATATAATACGGGCTATTAAGCTCGGGGAAACTTCTATAGGGGGAGGCTCATCAAAACTCACATTCAAAATAAAGATGATCAGACATATTGTTTCTCACATATTCCTCCAAAGGTCGATGTATTAATTCATATGTAATAAAAACCGCATTCTCTAATTGAGACCTTAAATCTCAATCAGTCTTTTCTGTCCCGCACCTGTTAATCTCCATCTGTATGGTTTTTCGCTGCTTCTAGCAACTATATGCTCCTCCTCCATAAGGTGGAGGTGATGCAGAACTGAAGAGTAGCTAAGCCCAGATTTTTTGCTTATCAAAGCGGCGTCTAATGAATCCTTCTCTAGAAGAGCAGCTATTTTGGTCCTAGCTGCTAGTCCAGGCCTCACATTCTTGGTATGTAGCAGAAATGCTTTCGGATGATAATTAACTTTAGGCATTTCCCCCACATAGACTTAATACGCTGCAGCAAAAATCATTTTCGTCAAAGGCTAATCTTCTACAAATTTAGATAAACTTGTCTGTTTAGTCTCCTCTCCACTCTCAAATATCGATTTTATCTCCTCCTCAATCAGGAAGATCCGCTGAGCATAATATTCAGGCATATCATATTTCTTTATCAGATTCCTAGCCTCCTCCAAGTACTTTTCTATACTGCCACGAAAGACGGTTAATGTAAGTTCACCTCCGCATTCGATACATCTACCCGCCAGCGGGGCTCTCCTATACTTCTTGTTACATTTTTTGCATCTAAAGCTCTGAGACGTGTATGCCCGTAGATTTCCTGAGATGTCCCGTAGAAAATGTGTTGTGAGCACTATCTCTGCTACCCGTTTCGCGTCTACAGCTTCAATCTTCTCAGCAAGATTCAACTGAGCATTCAGTTTATCCCTCATCTTCCGGAGCTTCTTATATTGACTTTCCCTAGCCGCCTCGTTAATGTTGGATGTAGGAGTTGTAAATCCGAATCCTTGAATCTGCGATTCTTTCCCGAACCTATGCTTAACTATATCGATCATCTTCATTAGGTCCCTAGCCATCGTGCTTTTCAATGTCTCTTCATAAAACTTCAGCGGATACTTGAATGCAACATCGATTTCATGAGCTTGTCTCTGAATTTCTTGGGGATTTATAGCTCGAATAATAAATAGCGGAGAATCCATTATTCCTCCTATTCGATTCGGCAGATACTCTCTTGAGAAGTTCAGGAAAGCATCTAATGCCATCATTATGCTGTCTTCATCCCCATCACAATCTCTACGCTTAGCGGAATGCCAGAATGGATGAGCGAAGCATACACTTAGATCGGTGAAGCCTATTATTCTGCCTAGAACACCTGCACACGTGTGGGGGGCTAATCCAATGACCAGTTTCCCAACGAGATCTCGGGGACGGGATACATTATAGAATGGAGGTAGATTGTATACCTTCTGTAGGAGCTCATCCACAAATCTCGTTATACGAATTAGATAATCTATGCTCCTTCTCGGAATCACAATATCTTGAACCTTAAGTTCACATATCTGATCAGGTCTAACCAGTGGATGCCCCATATAGTCATGAGTATAGCCGAGTTTTCTGAGAGTCTCAATTGAGACGCCGATCTCATTCGGCTTGAAGTGTGTTAGGGGAGCATTTGTCATATCAAATCTTACAGTTCCATCCTTATACACAGATAAGTTGTATTTAGCTCTGAGAACCCCCTTCTCAAGAATCTCCGGCGTTTTCGTCTTATTCGTTAAGCCCTTTACTCCTTTGATTTGTTTAGGTCTGTATCCAAGTTTTTTGCATGCTTCATCAAATAGACTCTTTAGAGGAATCGATTGCTTCCCATAATTTCTGGTTTCAATCTTGCAGACTGGACAGACTCTGCTTTTCAAACTTTTTCCACATCTGGGACAGATAAATTCGGGAACTGTTGGAGATTGACAGGAGGGGCATAGCCGCATAAAAGTTGTTATCTGACACTTTGGACATCTCCGCCTAACTATCTCGACGCTTACGGCTTCATGTTCGCAGGCCTTTACAAGATCTCTCTGCGCTCCACCATTCAAACCAACTGGAAAAAGAATGTGAACTGGAGGAGTCATTTCTCTTTTACTTGCCTTCTCCGGACGCCCAACCCTCGCGCCAATAAATGTTGGAGCTTTATCTCGTATCTTTATTCCGGAGATTCTAGATAGATTTTCAAGAGTTGAAAGTTCATCATCTATTTCTTCTTTTCTAGCCGCGTCAAGTCCAAGAGTGAAGTAGAACGAGTATGCATCCTCATTCTCTATAACTATTTCATCTTCAACGACCCTATGGGGAATGCATATCTGTTCAAGCTTCTCCTTTATCTTTCCAACAAGTTTTCCCTCTATTCGCTTTACTATTCCATTAACTTTCTCCACTTTTGCTTCTAGAAGCCAGGAACGAAGCTCCTTAACATCGAATGGAAGGATATTAGTCCAGAAATAAGTATATGCTGGATGAAGAGGAACATTAAGGATCCGACTTATCTTTATAGCTTCCTCTACGCTCGGTGCGTCATAGAATGGAGACTTAATATAAGTCATTAGAGATTCTGGCGAAATTGAAATCTTCGCCGCAGCTTCCTTCAAGTTCCCGCCGAATCTTTCAGTTATCGCCTCCTCAACTTCTTCCGCCCACCATTCTTCAACATATCCTGTTGGAAGGAGCTTCTTGTTATTGTATAGGAAATCCCCGAAGCTCACCAAGAGATCGCCGAGAAAAAGTATCTTCTCAATTCTATCTTTGATACGGTCATAGTTCTCGTAGGAGACCCTGACTATCGAGCCGTCTTTCAACTTTACGATTGGCGGTTCTATCGAGTCTACGGAGAGAACAACCCCCGACTTGCCGGGAGCCTCAATCTTGATCTGAGTGCCTCCTGCCAAAAAATTCTGGAGAACCCTCATCGTTAATGGATGGACAGCAACGGCTGCAAGTCCGGTATTTCTAGATCTTCCATAACGGAGCCTGAATCCGCCCCTTCTTGAGGGGAAGCTCAGTATTGGGCGGCCGGCTGGAACATCCTCCATGAAACCTGATTTTTTCTTTCTTACAGCCTCCCGAATATCTTTCAGCCATTCCCATCCTTCGACTCCAAGACCCTCCACAACTGCAAGTACCTTTGCAGCTCGCCCAACTATGCCATCGTTTACTACGCGCAGGGCTCCCCCTCGCAGACAGTTTGTTTCAATACGAGGGAGATTGCGGAAAGATGAAACCTCAATATTGTTTGATGGAATTCCCGTGATTTCTACGGGGAGATTCTTTAAAGCTTTCCTTACTTCTTCATCTGAGACGCGATACTGGAAACGGCCAACCTCCCTTTCATAAAGCCTTAGTTCCTCTATAAAGCGGCTGATCTCTTCTTCAGTCGGCTTATAGCGATCTAAGCCTAGAAGGCGACGGACAAAATCCGCTACAACTGGCGTGAGGGCAGTCTCTGTCCCACCTGCTGATCGTATCGGACCTGCAAAGTATATGGCGAGATATCTGGAGCCATCCATGTTGGATTTGATGAGTACCTTGGATATACCTTCTGAGTATACGGCTGCGGTTACCCCTTCTGTGAGAATTGCAAGGGCGGTTCTAATAGCCAGCGCAGCTAACTTTTCATTATCATATCGACCAAACTTTCCCTTAACTATCTCCTCAGCAATCTTAAATGCCATCCTCTCTCTTGACATCTTTTTCGAGAGACTTCGTATTCTCTCAGCAAGTTTTGGTATACCTATGAAGCCCTCCACAAGCCCCGCGAGATCTTCAGCTATCTCAATTTCGGGGTAAGGTTTTGGATCAAGCCCCAACTTTCTGGCCGCTGCAGAAATCTCACGAATTCTGTTTAGAGCCTTATCTAAATCTGAGAAGTACTTCTGATACTCTTTTGTTAAGTTCTGAAGCAAATCTATCACTTGAGCTTTTATTTGCTTATTCAGTGTGAATTCTGCAGAGTATAATTGTGGACCACTTCTCTATTGGACGCCCAACGACTTGACGATAAGTATTCTTTGCAAGTTCTACTCTATGATTAACGCATGATCTACATCGTTCATGTCTCATGTCTGAAGGCCCATCACACTGACCACAGTTGAGAAGTAAAGTCTCTCCTAAACCTTTAAGATTTGTCCAAGCAAACTCTCGCTCATCATATTCAGGTTCAAAGTCAGGCCAAATATCATAGAGATCCTCTTGCCCTAAAACTTTCTTTAGGGATGCAAAATAATTCTCAAATGAGGTCACTGCCTTTCCACCTCAATCAGCTTAACTGGCTAGTATTTCTATGTGCTACTCCCTCTTTTATGCCTTCTACTATCTCCCTAATCTTGATCCTAAGTGAATGTGGATCACTCTCTTCCAGAGCGGTACTGGCAACTATGATGTCGGCTCCGGCATGAGCGATCTCTTTTGCTTGAACTCCTGTTTTTATCCCGCCGCCAACAAGAAGCGGCAATTTAACAGTATTCTTCACCATCCTAATAATATTAGACGGAACAGGTTTGCTTACTCCAGATCCCCCCTCTAAATAAATGAACCGCATACCTAAAAATTGAGCCGCTAAGGCATGAGCCACTGCTAAGCCAGACTTGTTATAGGGAATAGGACACGCTTTACCGATTACCGCTGCAGCGCCTCCTTCACCTAAAATCATGTAGCCTAAAGGAATCGGCTCTATACGTAATTTTTTAATTAATGGAGCGGCAAGTACCTGTGCTCCGATGATGAAGTAGGGATCTGCAGAGTTGAGAAGGGACATAAACCATATTGCATCTGCATACCTGCTGATGCCAGTAATATTGTTCGGAAATAGAATTATGGGTATATCGACGCTCTTCTTGATCGATTTAACAATCTCATCGAGATCCTCAGCGGAGACAAGCGTGGATCCTCCCACCATGATCGCTGAAGCTCCTGCTTTCTTACCCTCCTCCGCTATGAGAGAGGCAGACTCCCTAGTGACTTCTTCAGGATCAATTAAGGGCATGAATATGGAGCCTTTTTCTCGAATGCTTCTAAGGAGATATCTTTCAATCCTACCTAACATGAACCTTTCACCTTTCAGAATTTAACTATAGTAATTATCGATGAACATACAATAGATGTCGACCGCCTCTAGACGCTCCTTTTTAGGAATCTCTACAATCAACCCGCAGCTTCCACACTTTACAATAGCATTTTCAGCGTTCTTCTTAATCTCTATTCTAATCGCTTCCTTGCCGCATCTTGGACAGAGAAATACGCTTGGGAGCTTCTTTTTCGGCATCCGGATGACTTTTCGTCTTCTTCTACCCATCTCTCATCAACAAAAAATGAATATGGAATATATTCTCTCTTAAAGGTTTGTTGTTTTGATCTATATATTTTAGTGTGATGTAACATGTGATCTAAGAATGATCTGCGTTACATCACACACATCACAAAATGTAGATTATACCCTCTTTGAGGCTCAGGCAGCATAATTAGAATCTTCTTAGAAGACAAGAAGGAAATTATAAATTCGTTCTAATCTAAATAAAATAGGAGGAATTTTAGTTTAAAATTGCTA
>CAZOWB010000063.1:0-6798 GCA_964583315.1 uncultured Candidatus Bathyarchaeia archaeon
ATCCTTCCTCAGTCGATATCAAAGTATCCTTTGAAAGGCAGTTTGGTAGGAACTCGAGGTTAGTCATGACTCTATAGAATTCTTCTTCGGTGGCTTTTACGTCGGCGCTTTTATCGTAGATAGCGTCTACAGCGGCTATTGCTCTGGCAACCCTTCGGAACATTTGTGAGGGGGTTTCGATAACTCTCCCGGTTTCATCCTTCAAAAGGTATCTTCTTTCTAGAACGCTTATGGCATTAAGGGATAATTTTAGATCGTCTGTTACTCCAAGCAGTTTTTTCCGTTCTCGAAGCTCGGTTCGTTTATGCCTGTAAAGAATGTAAGCTTTGGCGACGGCGTCATAACCATTCTTGATAAGAACGCGCTCAACAATGTTCTGTACGTCCTCAACGCTTGGAATTTTATCTTTAAACTCTTCATTAACTATGGATACGACTTGAGCTGAAAGCCTAGCGGCTAAATCGCCATCCTTACCTTTAACAGCTAAAATAGCTTTATGAATGGCGTTAGTGATCCTACTTGGATCAAATTTAACTATTCGGCCATCTCTCTTGCGAATATAAGAAACAGGCAATTTGCAACGTCCCCAAACATACCATACTAGAGGCGACTTTAATACCTTACGGATAGGCCTAATGACCTCTATGTTTCAGAAAGAAAAGCCAAAAATTAGCGTCTTAAGTGCTTTATTCCAGAAAAGTTTATAACTAAGCTCTATGTATCCAAAAATTAAGAGTTAGGTATGAGGGAATGTAGGTTTTCTGTTGGAGCTGGGTTGTGCCGGAGTTGTCTGGAGTAAAAAAATGTTCTCCAAAGTGCAATAAATTTAGATGTGGAGGAAGATATCTAACCTTTCGCGGAAGAACCCCATGGTGCCGGTTGACGGACGAACCATGCAATCCAGCAGATTGTAACTATGCAATATGCGTAAGTAGACGTCTACTTCCAGGAGGCATATGCGGGGAAACCTTAAAGAGAAAAACAATTGAGAAAAGACCTGAAGATGAAATAATGCCATCGATAAAAGTTAGAGGGAAAATCTTTAGAAAAATCGGTGAAAAAGAACTATTTTAGGCTCTACGTTCAGAAAACACTATCATCACCTAGTCTTTTTTATTTAACTTGCTAGAACTATCCGCAGATACTATGAGGCTTTCATTGGAACTTTTATTAGGAGGCTTATTTACAAGGTATACTCCAATGAATATTAGGAGGAAACCTAAAAGTGAAAGATATCCGAAAGTTTCTCCTAGAAAAACCCAACCAAAGAACAATGCTATAGTGGGAACAATAAGGCTTGACGCGGAGACTATAGTTGCCTCCTCCTCTCTTATGAGAAAAAGCCATATTGTGAAACCTATGGCAGATCCAAACACAGACATGTAAAGTATGGAAAATATGTAAGTTATGTTTCCACTAAAGGTTAATCCCTCTAACATCAGGGTGATTGTTAGAAGAAAAACAGTTCCAATAGGAAATTGAACAATATTCACGATCGCCGGATCAACGTGAGTAAGAGTTCTCTTATAGTATATGACTGAAACAGCCCAAATGAAAGCTCCCAAAATCAAAAATAAGATTGGATTGGAGAATACGAGTGGAGAAGAGTATCTCTCAACGTATAATGCTATTACGCCAAAAAAGCCAAGTATAATACCTAAAGCTTTAGTTATGCTAACTTTTTCACCCAAAAATGGGACAGCTAGACAGAAAACAAATAAGGGCTGAGTGTATGTTAACAGAGAACTTAAACCCGAAAACTCGTATAGTAAACCAATGTTAGTGGAGGTTATGCCGACAGCATTTATTAGAGCTAACAAAACTAGTTTAATCCATGTCCAGCGGTCTCTCGGAAGTTTTCTTCTCTCCAATGCTAAAGCAGGTAGAAGCGCTATTGAAGCAAGTAAAAAACGTTGCATAACAAGATTTAGTGGACTGACGAATTTTAACCCAATCTTCATGACCGACCAATTTGAACCCCAAATAAGGACCATAAGTGTGAAGAGCAGCCAGCTGCGCTTTTTCAATAGTTGACCTCCCTTAGTGAAAGAATTTAGGGATCAGACGCTGTATAAAAACTCTTCTAAACCTAGACCTTTCTATTAAGATTAAGTATTTAAGTGTAAGTGCGAACACTTAGTTGATTAATTAATAAGTTCCCGATAAGGGAAGTTAACATATTAATAGAGAGAGTTAATTATTTTACATCAGCATCTAGTCATCATCATTGCAATACAGCAATGTATAGAGGTTAAGAAAATGACTAAGATTAAGCTAGGTTTGATAGTTTCTCTTCGAAGAAACTTGGAAGAGGAGCTGAAAAAAGTCCATACTTATGGTTTTCCAACATGCCAAGTTGCATGCTGGGACGTTAACCTCTACAATAGAGATGTTGCTTACACACTCAAGAGATTAGCTAGCGATCTTGGGATTGAAATAACGGCTATATGGGCGGGATTACCAGGTAAATATGTGTGGAATTTTATGGATGGCCCAAGTACAATAGGGTTAGTGCCTCCAGAGATGAGAGAAATCCGTGTAAAAGCTTTAAAGAAAGCCTCTAACTTCACTAGGGATGCTGGCGTCGAGAATATAGTAACCCATGTTGGGTTCATACCTGAAAATCCTAGAGATCCAGTTTATGTATCGCTTATAAATGTTTTAAAAAATGTAGCTAAATTCTGTGCTAATAATGATCAATTTTTCTTGTTTGAGACAGGGCAGGAAACTCCTATAACTCTCCTTAGAACAATAGAGGATGTAGGTGCGGAAAATCTTGGAGTAAACTTTGATCCAGCGAACCTCCTAATGTATGGTAAAGCGAATCCAATTGACGCTTTAGATATACTTGGCAAATATGTTCGCGGTGTTCATGCAAAAGATGGTGAGTACCCAACAAATGGGCGGGAACTAGGCAAAGAGAAACCTCTAGGTGAGGGCAGAGTGGATTTTCCGAAATTAATCTCAAAACTTAAGAGTCTAGGTTATGCTGGAGCAATAACAATAGAGAGGGAAATAAGTGGACCTCAACAGATAGTAGATATATTAAGGGCTAAAGATCTTCTGGAGAAACTCCTTTAGACTTAACTGTTGATATACTGGCGTTAATTTGTTTTAGGGGTTGTTAGGTCTGAAATGTCAACGCTATGATCATATATGCGATTTAAGAGTGATATAACTGTGACTAAGTCCTGTGCTTTCTCTATAGGTAAAATGTTAGCTGAAGATTCCGCCTTTTGACTTAATTTTTCAACCATTGATTTTTTCTCTCTTACAGATTCTGCGATGGAAATGTTTCGTGATAGGAAAGCTGCAACTGCATCTTTATAGGTTTCATGTATAACTTTGTAAAAATCATAGAGTGCTTTTGAAGTTTCATCGGCTAATTTTAAGCCTTCAAACTTAATTGCGTAATCAGCTATCTGTGAAGATTGATCAGCAACGGACTCTACTAAGCTTGCCGTTAACCTATAATCTAGGCAGTCTATTGGATGTATATTTAGTTTTTCACTTAAACTTGGATTTTGAATAATTGTTCTTAAGATTCTAACTAGTAGGAAATATAGCCTATCAACTTCATTATCTCTAGCGATGACGTTTCTTGCCAAATTGACGTCTCCCTCAATTAGCGCCACAATAGAGTCTCTGCACATGCCGGAGGCAATTAAGTGTTCGCGGCGCAGAACCTTCTCAGGAGGCAAGGCTGAAGGCTCAAGTAAACACTGCATAACTATTTTACTGTAGTTTTCTTCAATTATCTCTAGACCTACAAGGCGGGTTGATGTTTGCTTGATTATATCTCTTTGATCCGGAGTAATCCTATCTTTAGCCTCAACACTAATTATGTCATAACCCAAAAGATATTTACTAATAATTTCACGACTGAGATAGGGGCCAGGTCGAATAACTACGCTTCTTGGAGTCGGTTCAACCTTATATTTTGGATCAATTATTAATTTTCCGTCAGGTGTCACTAGGCTGGCTACGATTGATCCGCGATTTATACCGTTGCTTATAGCCCATTTTTTAGGTAATGTTATGAAAAAAGTTCCACCTCTTGTCATTTGTACTCTTCGTAGTTCCATGTCATTTTCCTCAACAAACCCTCCATAATAAACATACTTCATGGAAATATAAAAAGCATTTTCAATTTAGTCCGATTTTACATTAAATTTGGATAAATTCTTAAAGAGTTTAGATGATGCATTAATCATATATTTTGGCATATTAAGAACCGCTATTTAGCTCTCAATAATAAAATTAATTGTTATTAAATTAAGCTCTTAACTTTGCGAGTTAGGGAAAAATGTTGGAGCATGACAAAAACATTCGAAATGTTATATCTCTAATAATTGAAGCTGGATATCAAATTGATAAAGAAGCATTTGAATTTTTAAAGGAAATTTCAGGAAGAGTGGACTTAAACTCTTTAGTTAAAAGTGTTATTGAAGAGGTTGATGCTTTTCCCGAAAAACCTCTATTTATAACTCGTGAAATGCTGGAGAAGAAGATAAATGAAGAAAGGATCACTGCTACGCATGAATTAACTGGGAAAACTATTCAGCGACTTTACGCCAAAAATATTGAAGCTGACTTTAAGGTAATAAGTGACCCCACCGATAAGATAAGCGCGACAGGATCTCTTGAAGATTGCATAGAGTATTTTAGAAGTCGATTTAGGAAGATAAGTAGGATTTTAAGGGGGAGGACGGATGCTAAAGATGCTGGTAACTTAGTGGATGCATTAAAGGCTCCAGAAAATTCTAAAGTGAAAATCATTTGTATGGTGGTTGATAAGCGGGAAACTAGACGTGGAATATTTTTTAGGGTTGAGGATTTAGAGGCTCAAGCAACAGTTTTTGTACCTTTAGAAAGGCAAGACGTATATTCAAAGGCTCAACTGATTCTTTTAGATCAGGTTATATGCGTAAGCGCATCACGAGGAAAAAATGATTTGCTTATAGCAGAAGACTTAATTTTGCCTGATGTCCCGCTGAAAAAGCCTAATAAATCTTCAATACCTATTTGCGCTGTTTTATTATCAGATTTACATATTGGAAGCAAAATGTTCATGGAGAAGGAATTCAGATATTTCATAAGATGGCTGAAGGGGGAAGTTGGCGGAAATACTTTTAGGGATTTAGCAGCTCGCGTTAAATATTTGGTGATAGCTGGAGATATAGTTGATGGCGTAGGAATATACCCCCAACAATTTGAGGAGCTTAAAATAAAGGATCTTTATAAACAGTATGAGGAAGCCGCAAAAATACTTGAAGAGATCCCAGATTATATTGAGATAATTATTATACCAGGAAATCACGACGCTACCAGAAGAGCCCTCCCTCAACCAGCCATTTTACGAGAATACGCTGAGCCATTATATGAGCTTGATAGGATACATCTCTTAGGTGATCCATCGGTTATAAGTTTACATGATGTAAGAATCCTTCTTTCCCATGGACGAAGCCTAGATGATATAATATCATCTGTTCCAAACATGAGTTTTCAGGCTCCAGACGAAGCCATGAAAATTTTACTGCAATGTAGGCATCTAGCTCCAATTTATGGAATGCGAACTCTCATAGCCTCTGAAAGAGTTGATCATCTAGTTATAGAGGATGTACCTGACATATTTCACGCTGGACATGTGCATATGATGAAGTATAGCACTTATCGTGGCATACTTGTAGTTAATTCAGGCGCATGGCAAGAGCAAACTGAATATCAAAAAGAGATGGGACACATTCCTAATCCTGGTATAGTTCCAGTGGTAGATTTGCAGACTTTACAGGTTTTTCCAATTGATTTTACTTCAATGGCATAAAAATTATTCGGATAATGAAGATAAATACCGAGGTTTATAACTTATTATTTCTCTAAATCTTTCATCTTCAGATAAAACTTCAACAATAGCTTTTCGCGAAACTCCCAAAGTTATCTTTTTTGTTCGTCCATAGCGTCCAAGACTTATTACACGCGAATTCAGAAGACCCATAACATCTAATTCATTTATTAATCCGCTAACTCTTCTTTGAGTTAATGGGCTTATGCCAAGTTGTTCACAAAATTCTGAATATAAGTTGTATATTTCTCCAGTTATCGAGCGGTTTATATTAAATTTATTTAGAAAATATACGCTTAAAAGGACGATTTTTGAGTGGGTTGGCAAACTCTTTATGCTCTCATAAATTTGATCATGCTCAATTCTTTCTTGAGCTTCACGAACATGTATTTCTGTAATTTTACTTTCACCTTTACGTTCAGCTATTTCACCAGCAACTCTAAGAAGGTCTAAAGCTCTTCTGGCATCACCATGCTCAGCGGCTGCAAGAGCAGCACACAACCTAATAGCGCCCTCAGTTAAAACTCCATCATAAAACGCTATTTTCGCTCTTTCTATAAGTATATCCTGAAGTTCATCAGCATTATAGGGTTTAAAAACAATTTCTTCTTCGCTTAATGTACTTAGGACTCTTGGATCAAGAAACTCTTTAAATTTTAAGTCGTTTGATATTCCTATAATTGATACTTTACTTTTACTGAGACTCTCATTTATTCTGGTAAGTTCATAGAGTAAAATGTCGCCACGGGCTTTTACAAGTGCATCAATTTCATCTAATGCAACAATAAACATTACTCCTTGAGATTCCAAATTTCTTTTAAATCTATCAAAAATTTCGCCGACAGCTAAGCCAGTGAAAGGAACTTTAACGTTAATACTTGAGCATAAAGTGGCAAGAACTCTATATTCTGTTCCAGTTAACCTGCAATTTACAAAGCAAACTTTAACTGGTGAAC
>CAZOWB010000064.1:0-6782 GCA_964583315.1 uncultured Candidatus Bathyarchaeia archaeon
ACTCTGTAACTCAGTAACGTAATGAAACCTCTTAATATAAATACCAAAAGATTTTCCAAAAAGAACCTCACTTCACGTAGATCTTTCATTTTAATCCCTCTCTCGCTTCATCATATTCAATATATTTCAAGAAGACATCTTCTAAGGTTGGTTCTCTAATATGTATAGATTTAATTTTACCGTATTTCGAGAATACTTTAAGCAATTCCAATATGTCAACATTTGAATTTGGTAAGTTAAGCAAAACTCTTTTAAATTCAGGTTCAGGTGATGGTTTAACATTTACAATTATGCCATAAGATGAAAGCTCCCGAAGTAAACCCTTCTCACAGCCATAGAACTCAGCTAATAAAACTCTGAATCTACCTATACTTTGTTTAAGATTCAGAAGGGTGTCTGAAATCAAAATTTTCCCCTTATCCATTATGGCCACTTCATCGCAGACGGCTTCAGCCTCGTGAAGATTGTGCGTTGTTAAAAGTATAGTTTTTCCCTTCTTTTTCAACTCATCAACTATGAATTTCCTAAGCTTCTTAGCCGCCCCCGGGTCTAATCCCTTAGAGGGTTCATCCATAAGGAGGATAGGTGGATCAGCCAACAAGGCCCTAGCTATGGCTAGTTTAGCCTTCATCCCGGAACTATATTCTTTAACTTTCTTGTCAGCATGTTCCTGTAAACCCACAAAATCAAGAAGTCTTTTCACTCTTATTTTGGCTTCTGAAAGAGGAATTTGGTAAAGGCTTGCGAAAAATAGCAAATTTTGTCTTCCTGAAAGTCTGTAATAGAAGCCTCTTTCTCCGCCCTTAATTAATCCTATGCATTCCCTCACTTTTCTATCGTTTTTTACGATATCATATCCGCCTACAATGGCTGTGCCCTCTGATGGAATAACAAGGGTTGCAAGCATCTTAATAAGTGTGGTTTTTCCAGCTCCATTAGAACCTAATAAACCAAATACGCTTCCCTCTCTCACGGATATATTGACGTGGTCGACTGCAACTGTTCTTTTACCGCCTTTATTAAAAATCTTGGTTAAATCAAAAGTTTCTATAGCGAAGCTGGGCATATAAGTAACCTCAAGTTAAGAAAAATAATTCAAAATTTTAAAGATTTATGTTACTCCAAGAATTAAATTGATTTCTTAATTTGATTACAAGTTTATTGGTGCAATAAAACGCGGATAATTTCAAAGGCAAATGAATCACCAAATTTTTTGCTAATAAATAAAAATAAATTTTTAGTGGTTAAAAATAATCTTTCGAATATAACATATAATCTTTAGGTTATAGATGGGCTATAATGGTGCAATAATGATGCATGACTGGTTTAATTTACTGAGGTTTTCAGCATGCCTACTATTTCTTTCAATAGCTTCTGTCTATGATATAAAAACTAGAGAGGTTCCAAATTCAGTCTGGTTATTTTTTGCGCCTTTAGGTTTAATTCTAACGCTGGTTTCACTGGCACTAGACAATTGGAAACTCTCGCTGATGATTACGTGTATTATATCTGTGGCTATAATTATTGGGTTGTCTCTGGCACTGTTCTATTTGGGCCTTTTTGGTGGAGCGGACGCGAAAGCCTTGATGTGCTTAGCGGTTTCCATGCCAGTCTATCCTAGTATTAGATTTATCAGACCTATATTTGGATCTTATTCTCAGACTCCCTCACTTCTGCTTCCATTATCAACATTTAATAATGCTGTTCTAATAGCGTCACTTCTAGTATTTGTGATTATATTGAAAAATTCAATGGACTTAGCAAGAAATGGGATGAGAATATTTGAGGGATTAGAGGAAGAGAGGATAATGATAAAAATACTTGCATTCATAACTGGCTTTAGGGTTGAAGCCCATAAATTGCGCGCTGAAAAACATCATTATATTATTCTAGAGAAGTTTGATAGAGGGGAAAATGGCAAAATAAGAAGGCATCTAAAGGTGCTTCAGCATGTAAGTAGTGAAGGAGAAAAAAGCATACCGAGGGAAATTAATGGAAAAATTTGGGTTACAATCGGTTTACCATTTCTAGTTTTTATAACCATTGGGTTTATGTTAGCCATATTTGTAGGCGACATTGTCTTTTGGTTATTAAATACGATAATCTAGCAAGAGTTTCTTGGGTATTGAATAAAAGATAATTTAAGAGCTTCTTTATTTTGAAATTTTTTTCTTAAAGAGTAAATTATCAATTATTAGGCATAATGTTCTAAAAACTTCCTCTTTGCTAAGCTTACTTACATCGAGTATTACTTGAAATGGTTCGAAATCCTCACCAAGCCTGAAACCGTAAAGTCTTCTATAGATTTCCTTAGTCTTACTTTCTCTTTCCCTCATTCGCTTTAATGCCTCTTCAACACTTATTCCATCTCTTTCAGCTATTCTTCGAGCTCTAATATCCTCTGAGGCGTCAAGCCATATTTTTAAGCCGTCCTCCAAAAGCCACGGCATGGTCCAGCTATCCAATACGACGTTTCCTTCTTTAGCCCACTTAAGCATTTTCTCGTCGACACGTCTATCTAAATCAAGATTTTCTAGACGTTCATTAAGGAATCTCTTACCCCAATCGGTCTCCCACCATCCTTTTTCGGTCTTTTTATAGCCCATCTCAGCGGCGACCGCCTTCAATGCGTCTCCGCCAGAATAGTATTTGAGCCTATAATGTTTAGCAATTCTCTTTGCAACGGTACTCTTACCTGAACCAGCCAGGCCTGAAATACATATAATGATCTTCTCTGAGTTCTGTTTGTTGGAGTTGAACGTCATCTCGTCATTCCAGCTCCCATGCCCATATCGACCCTGAAAATTTTCGATAAGAGGAAGTTAAAGAAGAATTGGCATATTACATACCAAAAGAAGAATGGTATGCCAGTTCTTTCCCAGAGTAAAGGTATGAAAGCAACAGGGTTATTTCCGTAGAAACCTATTAGTATCCACCACATAATTAAGAAGGGGACAAAAGTTATTAGTGTAGTTTTCATTTGCTGACCAGATATTTTAGCCCTAATCTGCATTATTCTAATCTCCTGTTTCTTAACTTTAGCCATAAGTTTCTTATCGCCCGTTTTTTTAGCGAGCTCTCTCTTCGCGTTCCATTCAGCTATCTCTTTCTGCCATTCAGTAAGCAGTTCCCTGTCAATAAATTTTCGATTCAAAAGCGTAGTTAAGAGAGAGGTAATAAAAGACAAGAACGTGATGAAAATCGTTGAGTATGGGAGAACCCCCAATACATCTGGCAACATAACTTTATCCCCCGAGAAATCTTTTTATACCCGGATAGATCTCCTCAATGCGTTCTCTCATTAATTGCTGATAATATTGATATATGATTCCCACAGAGAGCAGTATGCCAGTTCCAGTTCCAAAGGCTCCGAAGAAGTCTGCTATTGCCGCTAATAAGCCAACTATGAAACCGCCTAGCAAGGTGACTATTGGGATGTATCGCCTCAAAATAGCTTCAATCGGTTTCTCAGCTCTCCTAAAGCCGGGAACCTGCATTCCTGAATCAACGAGTTGTCTAGCAACTGTTTTCGGATCTAATCCTCCAACTTCAAGCCAAACCCATGAGAAAATAACACAGAAGGAAATAAGTATCACAGCGTAAATTGTATATCTTACGGGATTTTCTAGAACATCCATGAAACCTCTTGGAGATGTAACGTAATATGCCAATCCACCTATGGGTCGGGGCGTGCCCCCTCCTGGAATATATTCGAAGTCTCCAATTAGCTTTATCCACGGACTTAAACTTGTATTGTAGCGATAATTGTTCCATAGTATCTGTGCTATCATATATATGTTCCCGAATAGTGCTGATGCAAATATAACTGGTAAGTTAGAGACGTAAAGAAGGTTAATTGGGTATCTTCCTCTGAAGCCTCTAAAGCGCGAGTGGGCGATAGGTATCTCAACCCTAACTCCCTGAGCGTAAATACAAAATAGAAATATGCCTATTGTTAGTATTAAGCCTAATATGCTTGGATCATTTCTAGGCCTTATGAATAAGCTTCCTATAGATCCACCAGTAATCAATGTTTGAATCATAGCTGAAATTATCCCCCTATATTTTGTGGGGTCACTTAATGAAGGCATAGTTGAGAAACAATCAAGCATTATGCGTTGCGCCACACCAGCTAAAATGAATAGGCTTATACCGCTTCCTATACCCCACCCCTTCTGAATCATTTCGTCCAAGAGCATAACAATCAGACCAGCGAAAATAAGCTGTATAAATATTATTACCGCTTGCTTGGCGTCTATGCTACCGAAGAAACCGCTCAGCAGGTAAGCTGATGCTTGAACAATCGTCATGATTATTGAGAAGACTTTATTCGCTCCTGCAAATAAAGCTCTATCCTCTGGATCGGAGAAGTCAACGCTTATAAAGCCTGAGGCTGCAAGTAGCTGTAGTATCAAGCCAGCCGTAACTATTGGGCCTATACCTAACTCCATTAGTGTACCTTTGCTTGAGGCGAAGATCACTCTATAGAATAGTATGTCCTCACCCCTACCTAAACCGTATAGAGGTATCTCACTCATAACAAGATAAATTATTAGGGCAACAGCTGTCCAAAGGAGCTTCTCATTAAAGCTAACCCTGCGTTCAGGAGCCTTAATTTCCGGAATGAACTGTATTACTGGTTGGAAGGCTTTTAGGAAACGGCTGGCCAAACTTTCCCCTCAATATATCTTAAATCTTTATCCATAAATTTATATTTAGTCTGGATTTAACTTGCAACCTCAATTTTTTCTATCTCTTCCTCTTTTTCCGTTATTATTTCTCCTCCAGCCTCTTTAATCTTTCTCAAGGCTATTTTAGTGTATAATGGAACCTTAACTCTAATGGGTAACGTTATTCTTCCCTCACCAAGCAGCTTATTATATCCTAGCTCCTCTAAGTCTATGAATATTTTCTTATCCTTTTTGGTTTTTGGCATCATTTTTACAGCTATTTCCTCAAGTTCCTTCAAGTTTATGCATCTGATATCTCTTCTAAGGCTTTTCGGGGAGAAGAAGCCAACTTTACCGAAATAGTCTGGTTGATATCTTAAGACCCATGACCAGCCATGCTTGTGTCTACCGGCTTTTCGCTCGCCTTTTGAGCCGCTTTTTCTATGTTGACCAACTCTGCCGTAACCACATGTTCTGGAACCACGTTTTTTCCGGATTTTTCTAAGGCTATGCGGCATTGCTAATTAACACTCCAATAAATGTGCTATATCATTCTTTTTAGTAGATCGTTTATTGCTTCACCCCTATATCCGGTTACGCCGCCACTCTTCCAACTCTTTTTTATGCTTCCTTTATAACCTTTACTCGGCGGATGGAGACGGAAAACGGGCTTAATGCCGGGAAGTTTATTAAATTCAACTTTAAGGCTGTATATTGCTTCAGCCAAATCATCTATAGACTTAAATCCAAGCTTTTTAACGTATTCGCTTGTAAGCTTTTTATTTCCAATTAATCTTCCCCTCTCCTTCAAAAGTAATGCAATAACTTCCTTTGAGACTTCTCCCCAAGTTACCTGATTTTGCACTTTCTGAAGCATGCCCATGTAAGAGGGACGATTGTCAATTAATGTCGCATGACAGTTTCGGGTTAAATGGAGCAGTTTCAACGTATCCTCAATTTCTTTTCTAACGTTAACTGTACCACGAACTCTAACAACCGCTAGACATTTATTGCCCTTTTCCACCTCTTTCCTACCTCACCCAATCTAATGGTGTAACAATTTCATATGTCTTCTTTAAGGCATCGAAAAGCGCGTAAGCGAATGATGGAACAGTTCTTGTTGGACCGTAGCTTCTTGTCCAGCAATCTCTGATTCCCGCAAGCCTAAGAATAACCTTAGCCACCTCGCCGGCAACTAAACCTAAACCTCTAGGTCCAGGTATAAGCTTAACTCTAACAGCGCCGCATTTCCCAACAACCTCGAAGGGGAGTGAGTGCGGCTGCCCGCAACCACATTCCCAACTGCCACAACCCCTACGAATAATTGTTATATTTAAACGTGCATCTTTCGCCGCCTTTTCTATTGCTGTTCGCACTTGCGTAGCTTTACCTGAACCTATACCTAGATATCCGTTTCTATTTCCAACAGCAACTATGGCTTTAAATCTTGATTTCTCGCCGGCATCAGTCTGCTTTTGCACTAAACTTATGTTTATTACCTCTTCTTCAAGATTTGGAACTAGCATATTTACTATTTGCGGTTCGCTTATCTTAAAACCATTAGCGAAAACCTCTTCTAAAGAAGATATTTTACCCTCTAATACCATTTTACCGAGCCTTGTGCGTGGAATCCACTCTTCTGAACCTTCGGCTCCGCCTAGTCTTTCACTCAAAGCATATCACACTCGCAATATCACTCTTTTTTGATAGCGGCACATGCATTTAAACTTTCAAAGAAACAATGCAGCTAATAAATTTAAACTTATCTGCTGCTCAACCCATCTAAAAGGGTTCCATCTATTCTTTTAAAGCCATTGTAAACACTATGACTAAAGATGTTTATGGAGGGAAACGTTTATATCTTCTGCATCATTATGACCATAAAAAATTTCGGGCGTGTGCTTGCAATGAAGGAGAAGGCGATCAAGTGGGTTGTTGAGGATCCTAAAAAGAAGAACGTCTTTTGGCCATCTGAGGAGATGAAGAAGAGAGCTTGGGTTAATGACGAGAAAATATATGAAGAGGCTGCTAAAGATCCAGTTTCATGGTGGGCGAAACTCGCTAAAGAGGGCATAACATGGTTTAAGGAGTGGACTGAAACATACGTTTGGG
>CAZOWB010000065.1:0-6771 GCA_964583315.1 uncultured Candidatus Bathyarchaeia archaeon
TAGTTGTGCAAACAAGAAAGCTAGTAGCATCCATTGAGCAACGCATAATGATTGAGAAAGCGACTGGAAGAGGAATGCGTGAAGACCCGGATCTGGATATACCGCTCGACGATTAGTGAATTCAATAAACAATTCCCATCTTCTCAATCTTTTATTTTTTGGCATATTCGGATATCCTGAAGCAAATTAATATTTCTGAAGAAATCTTATTTCTTATTGATTAAATTGCCAGTCCTCTTTGATTTAGAAGAAGATAAAGTGAAAAGGGAAATTATTAAGCGTAAAGCTCGAAGAGTTCTAGTGCAGCTGCCAGAAGGACTTAAACCGGAAGCACCGCGGATAGCATCCCTCATTGAAGAAAGCGGCGCGTTACCGATTATATCGGCTGATCCATGCTATGGAGCATGCGACTTAGCCCTAGACGAGGCTGAAATGCTCTCAGCGGATCTAATAATCCACTATGGACATTCCGGAATGGAAAGCCTTAAACGGCTAATAGATGTGCCGGTAATTTATGTTGAGGCTAAAGCAAACATTAGCGTCAAAGATGTGGTTGAAGACGCACTGCACTATCTTGAACCATGGAATAACATTGGCCTAGTAACAACGGTTCAGCATGTTCACATGATAAAGAAGATTGAAAAGATTCTTCGAGCAGCCGGAAAGAAAGTTTACATTGGGCATGAACCCGGCTTGAAATATCCGGGTCAAGTGTTAGGCTGCGATTATAGAAATGCTAAAGCGATTTCAAATATGGTTGAGGCATTCCTGTTTGTTGGCGGCGGAGTATTTCATGCTATAGGATTATTTTTAGCCACGCTAAAACCTACTATTGCCGCTGACCCATTTGAGGGAAGAGCCCACAGAATAGATGATGAAGCTAAACGAGTTATAAATAAACGGTGGGCGGACATAGCTGAGGCATCTAAAGCAAAAAGGTGGGGGGTGATCATTGGACTTAAAATTGGACAGTTTAATCTTGAGGCATCACTGAAAATTAAGAGGGATTTAGAGAAATGCGGCAAAGAAGCCATTCTACTCGCTATGAGGGAAATCACACCGGAAAACTTACTTGAATTTCCAACAATAGAAGCCTACGTGAATACGGCGTGCCCAAGGATCTCCCTCTATGAAGGACGAAAATTCTCCAAGCCCGTCTTAACGCCCCGGGAAACATACGTTGCCATCGGAAAAATGAAATGGGAAGAATACCTAAAGTCTGGTCTATTATAGGTTAAAGAATTTAATAGAGGAGATAGATGGATCAAATTGTTGAAGAGAAAGCATCTTGCCTTTTTGTTATCGCAGTTAGCTCCCATACCACATCCGAAACTCAGGTGGGAGGGTTATACGCTTGATGCTGAAAGCGCAGCTAACATGGCATACATTGCAGCATGGGTTTACAATGACATAAGTGGGAAAAAAGTTATCGATTTAGGTTGTGGGGCAGGTATTTTGGCGATTGCAGCTTCACTTCTTGGCGCAGAATGGGTTGTCGGCGTCGATATAGACGGAGAAGCCATCAAAGTCGCCGTTGACAACGCCAATAAGTTAGGTGTTGAAGTTGATTTTGTGGTTGGAGACATAAATTGTATTAGCGGACACTTTGACACAACATTGATGAACCCGCCTTTTGGAAGCTGGCATAAAGGCGCGGACGTAAACTTCCTGAAGAAAGCCCTAGAGGTATCAGATGTTGTGTATTCCCTACACAAGCGAAGCCCCTCCGTGAGGGAGTATCTTAGCAAATGTATTCCACGTTTGGGAGGCGTAATAGATCATGTTTATGAGATGAACATAATTATAAGTAGAACATACAGTTTTCACAGGAAGAAACGATATGTAGTTAAAGCCGACCTATATCGCGTGTTAAGGTTGAAGCCTAAATCTCCAGCCTAATAGCAAAACTAATATCATTGTTCAAGAGTAAAATTAAAGCGGTTCAAATAACTCCATAGGAAATGTTGAGTATGTTAGAGACGAGGAAGAGTGGGCAATTTATTGTCCCCGGAGAAAAGATAGGTGTAATAGAGGAGTTTATACCAGATTTCGGAACATACGTTGAGGACGGTGTAATCTACGCAAAAAATGTGGGATGCATACTAGTGGACTCGGTTAGTAGGAAAGTATCCGTGTACCCGCTGACCCGTGAAGCAGGCGTTCCAAAAGTCGGGAGCATTGTTGTAGGACACGTAGTAAACATTCAAGGCGCCATGGCCTTTATACGCATAATAAAGGTTGGAAAGAGGTTTCTCTCAGGATTCTTTACTGGCATACTACATGTTTCAGATATTGACGTAAAATATACCAGAGAGATTTTTGATGCGCTTAAGGTTGGTGATTTAGTTCGCGCTAAGGTAATAAGCTATACAAACAGAACTTTTCATCTAACCACCAAAGGCGGAAAACTTGGAGTGATATTGGCCCTGTGCTCAAAATGTGGCGGAACACTAATACTAAAGTCTAAAAAGAGTAAGAATAAAAAGTTATATTGCGAAAAATGTGGGAATACTGAGACAAGAAAGATTGCCTCTGACTATGGCTCCGGAAACATTTAGTAAAAAGGTATTATTGATAGAGAGGTGAGTTAACATGCAAATAAGGATATTGGATAAGAAGCCAAATGAACTTGTAATCGAAGTTGAGGGTGAAGGACATACCCTATGTAATCTTCTGGAATCAGTGCTTCTAGAAGACGAAGACGTTGACTTCGCCAGCTATAATATATCACATCCCCTAGTGGGAAATCCGGTAATAACTGTGCGAACAAAAGGAGACAAAAGCCCGGAAGCTGCGATAAGAGAGGCTGTTGAAAAAATCCTTCAGAGAGGTAGAGAACTAAGGAAGGAATTTGAGAAAACATTCGGGAAGACCGAGTGAAACACTAAACTTATGCGCCCTTAATCTCCAGTTTTAAGCAAATTGCTTCTCTTTAAAATTAATTTTAGGAGAAAGCTTAGATTATCAGAAATATCGCCCTCACGTGATAATATATCAAGAGCCTCCTTGATAGATATGGCGCCTGACAGCCAACCGTAAACTATTAGGGCTTCGGCTGCATCAGCCTGTCTATGCCTATCTGTTCTGTGGGGTAATAATGCTCTTATGCCAGCCTTTTTTAAAGCTGATGAAAGTATGTGGCTATCAAGTTTCCGTCCAATAGGTTTACCGGTAACCTTAGACAGAGCCAATGAGTAAATGAAGTTAACATATGAATCGCCTAGAGAAGCCAGTTCCTGATCGCACAGAATCATGGTTATACTTGAGTACTTACGTATAAAAGGGAAATATTCGCTTAAATTTAGCTCGGCCAATTTAATTCACCACAATAAACATAATGAAACCATGACGCCAACTATTAATCTTTTTATAACGTATATTTAAGGTGGAAAGCGATCAATTATTTTTGATGGACGTTGATCTAATGAAGAAAACCATAATACTCAAGATTGATAGTGAAAACCCTGAGCCTGAAAAGATTGGTTTAGCTGCTGGAGTTATTCGTCAAGGCGGATTAGTAGCATTTCCCACAGAAACAGTTTACGGTTTAGGAGCTGACGCCCTTAACTCTAAAGCTGTAAGAAAAATATACGCCGCTAAAAAGAGGCCTTTAGATAACCCGATAATAGTGCACGTAGCTAAGAAGGAAGACGTTTATAGGCTCGCCGAAGATGTTCCAAAATTTGCTGAAAACCTTATGAATCATTTTTGGCCGGGCCCCCTAACACTGGTTCTTAAGGCTTCAAGCATAGTGCCTAGGGTGACAACCGGAGGATTAGATACGATAGCCATAAGGATGCCAAGCCATAAAGTTGCTCTTGCTCTAATAAGGGAGGCGAGAACGCCGGTAGCGGCTCCAAGCGCAAATTTAGCTGGTAGGCCAAGTCCAACAATAGCGGAGCACGTCATACAGGATCTTTATGGTCGGATAGATGTGATACTTGATGCGGGACCAACAAATATAGGTGTGGAATCAACAGTTTTAGACATAACTCGCGATCCACCTCAAATCTTAAGACCCGGCGGAACAACATATGAGGAACTTAAGGAAGTATTAGGTAAAGTTTCCATTCATCCAGCAGCTTTAGCCAAGAGCGAAATTTATGTTAAGTATGCTCGATCACCCGGAATGAAACATAAGCACTATGCGCCAAAAGCTAAGGTGATTCTTGTTGAGGGGGAATTTAACGCGGTTATCAATAAGGTTAGGGAACTAGCCGAACAACATGCTAAAGCCGGCGAGAAAGTTGGAATATTAGCTACAGACGAAAGCTCATCAAGATATAATGTAGGCATCGTAAAATCCCTTGGAAGCCGAAGGAACTTGGCGTCTGCAGCTAAAAATCTATTTAAATTATTCAGGGAATTCGATGAAGATAAAGTTGATATAATAATCGCTGAGGGAATTCCACAGGAAGGTTTAGGGCTCGCGGTAATGAATAGGCTAAGAAGAGCCGCAGGCTACAACATCGTCAAGGCTGATTAGTTTAGGGTTTAATTATGCCTATTCCTCAGCGTCCACTATGCCTTTCTCGGTTATCCTGAAGTAAGCTTCCCTTTCAGGCAAATATGGGCTGTCAATTATCTTCGCGACCCTAACGCCTTTTGATCCTCTCCTTAAGTAGACTCTATGTGTGCATGCATGCGCCATTACGTTTCCACCCGCTGGTCTATTAGGGTCCCCGAAAAAGGCGGCTGGATTAGATTGAACCTGGTTTGTTATGACGACCGCTAGGTTATAGGCTTCTGCAAGTCTAATTAGTTTATGCAGATACTGGTTTAGCTTCTGTTGTCTCTCTGAAAGGGTCTCTCGCCCTATATATTCCCCCCTAAAGTGGCTTATCATGCTGTCGACAACAACAAGTTTTATGTTGTTCTCTGGGCAAAGCGTGAATAATTTATCTATGAGCAAACATTGGTGACTACTATTGTAGGCTCTTGCAACCAATATATTGTTTGCCACCTCACTTGGATCAAGACCTAAGCCGGATGCTATCTGATATATGCGTTCAGGCATGAAAGTTCCTTCTGTGTCTATGAAAGCAACCTTACCTTCTAAGCCGCCTTTTTCATAAGGTAGCTGGGCTGTAACTGAAAGCATCATACAAATCTGAGTCTTGCCGGAGCCATATTCACCTATGAGCTCAGTTAACGCTTGAGTTTCTATTCCGCCACCCAGTATTTCATCCAAACTCTTACATCCAGTTGTACATCGCTTCATATTCTTTCTTATTTCATAGTACTCTTGGGCTGTTTTGAAGTCTGTAGAAAGCATTTTACGCGCTGCCTCTTGAATCTTAAGTATCGTATTGAAGCCTATCTTTGTCTTCTCCATTATCTCAAGCGGAGGAGTAACTGCAATAGCCTCTATGGTTGTGTAGCCTGCAGCCCTAAGCTTGGATGCTATTGTTGATCCAACGCCATTCAGAGCTTCCAAATCATCCATTCTAATAAGCCTCCCACTCAAAATCTTTTCTAGATATCTTTCTCCAGCATTTCCAGCATAGAGGAATCTTATTGCCCTTATACACTATATAAATAGCTATGTCCGTGCTTTCGCAACCTCCATTCCATGGATTTAAGCATCGCTCCATCTCAGATTTAACATCGTCAAGTGATAAACTTGCCTTAGGTGAAAGCTTACTCTTAACTTTAGCCATTCCTGCACGCCGATTAACATTTTTCTATTAAGCAGTATTTAAGGTATCTGTGAAAAATTAGGTAGAGGGGGGAGGGGGTCTCAAAACCTTTTTAATTCCAGAAAAGGATGTCTACGTAGTTTCTGGAAGAACTCTAAAAGCAGCTTTACCATTTCATTTTCAAGATTTATTTGATAGGTTTTCGGTTTAAATTTGTTCTCCTTAACCCAGCCCAAATCCACAAGTACTCTAAGCCGTCTTTCAATCGACGGCGTTCTCAGACCAGTGGCTTTGGCAAGAGCGTACTTGGTGAAGGCCTTACTGGGGTTTAAGAGTAGGTGAACTAGGACTCTAAACTTTTTTCCACCGCCTAAACCTAGCTCAAGCTCCTCCCATATGCTTCTTTTTTCTCTAATGTCTCTGCCCATCATTGTCTTCGCTCCGCGGGTTCAAGTTGCCTAAGAAGATTATTTAGAAATTTTTCTAGATCTATTAGAGCTGCGCCTGATATTCCAATTTCCATTAAAGATTTCATGTCGATTATTCCGCGATATATGAGATCTTGAACTTGCGCCTCAAAGTCTTTGACTGGCCTAACATTATATTCCTCGCAGATAATGTTGTAGAATTTCCGCATTTCTCCTAGGCTTATGTAGGCTGACCCACTAGCCTTTAACCCCCTAACAAGAGCTAAGAGAACTAATCTTCCATCACTGCTTAAATTCATGATATCCTCAGTTGTTATTGTTGGATTTATTTCACTATAGACTTTACGAACATGCTCCGGTAGAACCCTATTTGAACCAGTATTTTCAGCTAAGATCCCGGAATAGTAGAGAAGCTCCAGACCAACTCTAACATCGCCGTTAATCGGCGGATTAGCAGTTACATCGCTTATAAAGTCAAGCGTGTCTTCAAGAACGGCATACGGCTGAAATGCCTCTTCAACCCGATCCTCAAGTATGTCTCTAATCTGCCTACTTGTATATCTCGGAAACTCTATTATACCCATTCCGAGAGTTGATCTTTCACCCGGCTCAAGCAGGTCATGCCACTTAAGTGATCTAGCAATAAAGATCTCACCGATTATGGGCGTCGGTTCACCGGGTCGAATCTCAGGTATACGCGTTAA
>CAZOWB010000066.1:0-6709 GCA_964583315.1 uncultured Candidatus Bathyarchaeia archaeon
AAATCGAACAGTTTGTTTTTTGCCTCCCGGAGCAATCATGGGAAATCCATGAGGAGCTGCAGCGAAATTGCGAAGAAATGTATCAAATGCTCGGACTACATTATAGAGTGGTTAATGTATGCACAGGTGACATAGGGACAGTTGCTGCTAAAAAATATGACACTGAGGTCTGGATGGTTGATGGAAAATTCAGAGAAATAGGTTCAAACTCAAACTGCACAGATTATCAAGCGAGAAGATTAAATATAAAATATCGTGAAGGAGTTGGTAAACCTCCCAAGGGTTATGTGCATACACTCAATAGTACGGCTCTAGCCACAAGTAGAACGATGATGGCTATCTTGGAGCATTATCAGCAAAAAGATGGATCAGTCATAATACCGGAAGTTTTAAGACCATATATGAACGGTATTGAAAGATTAGAACGGAAAAAATAGCTGTTAAGGGGAATCTGAAAAAATGAACCCCGAAATTATAGGTATAGGAGAGGTTTTAATAGATTTTATTGCTACTGAACCAGGCTCCTATATCGAGGTTCCAGCATTCAGAAAATTTTTTGGTGGAGCACCAATGAATACGCTAGTTGGAATCGTAAGATTAGGCTCTACAGCCGGCGCCATAACTGTTGTCGGAGATGATCCCTTCGGACAGTTTCTGCTGAAAGAACTTAAAGAGAATGGTATTGACGTATCACGCGTGGTCGTCAAAAAGAATGTTAGAACAACTTTAGCTTTTGTTGCTAATGAGCCTGAAACTGGTGAGCGCACATTCATATTTTATCGAAAACCATGGGTTAAAGGAACATCAGTTGACGCGCTATCGCCCGAGGATATAGATTACGATTACATTTCCTCCGCAAAAATCCTACATACTTCAGGATTTGCTCTATCACAGAATCCGACGAGAAAAGCAGTCCTCGCAGCTATGACACATGCTAAAAAGGAGGGGGTTAAGGTATCGTTTGATCCAACATTAAGACTCGATGTTTGGAAATCTGAAAAAACAATAAGAATGATCTATAGTAAAGTGCTTAAATTATCAGATATAGCGATGTTTTCTCGCGAAGAGGCTGAATTTACGTTTAGAACAAAAGATCCTGAAAGGGCAGCGAATAAAATCCTAAAATATGGTGTTGAAGTCGCTGGGATAAAACTTGGCGATAGAGGATCCCTAGTTAAAACTAGGGGTGGAAAACGCATTTATATTCCAGCCTTTAAAGTGAAAGCTGTAGATACAACTGGTGCTGGCGACGGATGGAATGCTGGTTTGCTTTTCGGTCTACTTAGGGGCTGGGATCTAGAGAGATGCGTTAAAATAGCCAATGCAGTTGGAGCCCTAGTTGTTACGAAGCGCGGCGCAACAACAGCTTTACCTTATAGAGAGGAATTAAACGAGTTCTTTAGGAAGCGGGGCTTTAATATCGAAATTTAATGGGAAATTATCAGAGAAGAAGTCGATGATTTTACTCGAAGAATACTTTAGCTTCCCGATATAGTTCCAGGTCTACTTGTTTTGTTTTACCAGTTGCCTTGGATAATGGAACGGTAACTATTTTACCGGCTTTAAGCGCAACCATGAAACCAAATTTTCCCTCTTTAACCAAATCCACGGCAGCCAAGCCATATCTTGTAGCAATTATCCTATCAAAGGCTGTTGGAGATCCACCTCTAATTGTGTGGGCTGGAACAACATACCTAGTTTCAATATTTAATGTTCTTTCAAGATCTTTCGCTAAGAATTCGCCTATGCCGCCCAAATAAACATGCCCAAACTGATCAACTCTCATACTTTTGGTTATTGGACCCTTATAATCCTTAAGTAATGCCCCCTCAGCAACAACTATTACTAGGGACTTTTGTCCGCTCTCTATTTTTTTCTTCACAAAGTTTCTCAAATCAGCTAGGCTGAAGGGCTCCTCAGGTATTAATACTAGATCAGCGCCAGCTGCCAGTCCAGAGTATAGAGCTATCCAACCGGCATGTCGGCCCATAACCTCAACTACAAAAACTCTTTCATGGGATGCTGCTGTGGCCTTAATATTCTCTATTAGATGCATAGCCTCGTTAACTGCTGTGTCAAAACCTATTGTATGTTCAGTTTCTGGGACATCATAGTCAATCGTTTTAGGAATTCCAACAACATTTAATCCAGCATCGTAAACTGCTTTAGCAACGCTTAACGTATCATCTCCACCAATCGCTATTAAGGCGTCTAAACCAAGTTTCTTAAAGTTCTCAATTACCCTTTTTACGCCATCAGGTTGCTTCAATGGATTGGTTCTAGAAGTCTTAATTATTGTCCCGCCCATCGAAATTATATCTTTAATATTTTCGTATTTCAGTGGTGTAACATCTCCTTCAAGCATACCTGCCCAACCGCGTTTAATGCCTAGTACTTCAAATCCATATTTTTCACATTTCTTCACTATGGCTCTTATTGTAGCATTAAGCCCCGGCGCATCTCCTCCACCAGTTAAGACGCCGATTTTCACGTTTAAACTACCTCCCAGTCCAATTCTTCAAGTATAAAGACCATTTTAAAAGAAAAGTTTTTCGTTTTCATAATTATCGGTTCCATAAGAGCTAGTGATATTAATTGTTTTAAGTAAGTTTTGTCCTTCTTTGTATAGAGGAGGATTAACCAGCGTGGTTAAGTATATTTTCGTTACTGGTGGAGTACTAAGCTCCGTAGGTAAAGGTATTGTTACGTCCTCCGTAGGTAAAATGCTCCAATTTAGAGGTTTCTCGGTTACGGCGATCAAGATAGACCCCTATGTAAATGTTGATGCTGGAACAATGAATCCATATATTCATGGCGAGATTTTTGTTACGGATGATGGTGGTGAAACCGATTTAGATTTAGGTTGGTATGAAAGGTTTCTTGACATAAACCTCTCTAAAGAAAATAATATTACAACTGGGCAAGTTTACCAAACCGTTATTGATAGGGAAAGACGTGGCGATTTCCTCGGAAAATGTGTTCAAATAATCCCACACATAACAGATGAGATTAAGCGAAGAATACGCGCTGTCGCCAAAAAATCAAATGTAGATGTTGTTTTAACTGAATGCGGTGGAACCGTCGGCGACATAGAGGGGCTGCCCTTCTTAGAGGCAATAAGACAGATGCGTCTTGAGGAAGGCTACGAGAACACACTCTACATACACGTGGCTTTAGTCCCCATACTCGATGTAACATCTGAAATGAAAACCAAGCCTCTTCAACACAGCGTGAATGAATTGCGCAGAATAGGAATTCAACCGGACATAATAGTTTCAAGATGCGCAAAAATGATCACTAAAGAAGTCTTGGAGAAAATCTCGCTTTTCGGAACAATACCAAAAGAGGCCGTTTTCTGCTCATATAATGTTAAATCAATCTACAAGGTTCCCTTAATCTTAGATAAACAGGGAATGGGCGATTACATATGTAAGCGGCTAGGATTGATGCCAAAACGCTTTAACTTTGAGATGATGGGTAAATGGCAAAAATTTGTTGAGGCTTTAGAAAACTGTAAGCACACTGTTAAGATAGCTCTTATTGGCAAGTATACTGGTTTAATCGATAGCTATGTTAGCATGAATGAGGCATTCAAGCACGCTGGCGCAGTATGTAGCACAAGAGTTTTAATAGATTATATTGAGGCGGAAACATTCGAGGAAGATCCTAAAAAAGTAAATGAACTCAAAGATTATGATGGCATATTCGTTCCCTATGGTTTTGGTCCACGTGGCACAAGCGGAAAGATCATGGCGATTCAATTCGCAAGAGAACATAACATTCCATTCCTAGGAATTTGTTATGGTTTCCAGCTGGCAGTCGTAGAATTTGCAAGAAACGTATGTAAATTAAATGGCGCAAATAGTACCGAAATTGACGAAAGAACGCCTCATCCAGTAATCGATCTAATGCCGGAACAACATCAAACAATTTATAAGGGAGCAACGATGCGTTTAGGCGCTCATAAAATAATCGTTAAGGAAGGAAGTTTGGCTCATAAACTCTATGGCGCCACAGAAATATACGAGAGGCATAGACATAGATATGAAGTTAACCCGGAATACATAGGTATCTTAGAGAAGCATGGCTTGATTTTTTCTGGAAAAAGCCCGGATGGTAGACGTATGGAAATTCTGGAATTACCGGACAAATTCTTCTTCTTTGCATCACAATTTCACGGAGAATTCAAGAGTAGACCTGGAAAACCAAGTCCGGAATATTATGGTTTCATTAAGGCATGCCTAGATAGAAAACTCGGAAAGAATAAACCGGAATTTTTAGAACAAAAAATAAAAGTAAGAAGTAAAGATTATCATTCTTAGATAATTAGTGATTTAAGAAATGGTGAGAAAGAATTGAGCAGTAGAAGAGAAAGACGTAGACGGAGAATGGCGCCTGCGCCTGCTACAAGCGCTGGATTGCTAAGGTTTTTTGAGGAGGAGACTCTAGGGGTAAAAATAGGTCCTAAAGCATTGTTAGTGCTAGCTATAGTTTTCCTTATAATATGTATAGTCATTCAGTTTTCAGCGTAAAAGATTACTCACCGCTATCTTATTCATGTAAAATTTCAATTCTTTGAACAAAGTTAAGATTTATGAATATCTCACTTCGTTCTTCTTTTCTCACTATTTGAGGAATCGGTTGAGCTATAGTTGATCTTAGAACAGTTGCTTTGGCATTTGAGAGCCATATGCCGGGAGGCTCTGTTGTGACAGCAGCTAGATCTCCCTCAAAACCATAAGATGGCCCCATTATTACATGAATTCTCTTTCCTATATGCTTCTCGAGCATGTGGAAAATTGTTAATGGAGGAGTTTTATCAGACATCTTCTTCTGATAATTAGATAAAGATAAATCAGGAGATAAGCTTTTCCACATAATAAAAGCGGAGAAATAGACTTTATTGGGAAATAATTTGAAGATTAAATTTAATGTTATTTCTTTTCTCATATAAAAAATTCAGATAATTACTTATTGAAGAAACAAAACCATGTAAATTTTGCGTCTTTTGATAATAGGATCAGAGCAGAAATTAAATGCGCGTATCCGCTTTGCTAGTCAAAAATTTGGGTAGCTAAATTCTTTCCTTTTCCCCTCAAAAACATGGATGCATCACTTATTTATAATTGGAGGAGAGATGTGCAAATGAACGGAATAAAGTAGACGAAAAAGGCCATCAAGAGCTTCTCTTCCAGTATTCTTTATGGCATGTATGGTTCCTGGAGGTATGTATAGAGCCATGTCCGGTTCTATTAAATTTCTTTTCTTTCTTCACCAACATAGACTACCCTCGCCACGTATAATGTAAATACGCTTCTTCAGATTCTGGACGTATGTGCGGCACAAGTCCTTCGCCTTCATCGAAAACTCCAAGAGCGAATACTAAATTCTTAGATCCAACGGTTTTAGATTCACAACTAGTTTAATAGGTCCACCCAAAATTCTTTCAGTTTTAATTTCACTTAATTTAATTATCTTAAAAGACATATTTTTGGCCGCTCCTTTATAATTCTATGCATTCTTATATAAAATAAATCAATTATAAGTCTATCAATAATTTATTGACCTCCTAATGAGAAAAACAATTACACGATGAGAATGAAACTGTTTTGAAAAAGTTAAGGTAGTTTACTTCAATATTTTTTAGTAAGATATCATAGAGAGTTGCATGGTGATGTTTGTTTGGGCAAATTCAAAGTCGCTATAACGGATTCAGACTACGGAGATCATAGCGTCGAGGAGAAGATCCTGTCCAGTATAGGCGCTGACCTCACCAAGTTTCAGTGCAGAACTGAAGATGATGTTATCGAATACTGTAGAGATGCGGATGGACTACTAAATCAATATGCTCCAATAACTAGAAGAGTTATCAAAAATCTTCAAAAGGTTAGAGTTATAGTCCGATATGGAGTTGGAGTTGATAACATTGATATTGAAGCCGCTACTGAGAGGGGTATACTTGTCGCAAACGTGATATATGATATTACAGACATCGCGGATCATACAGTAAGTCTAATTTTATCACTTGTTAGAAAAATACCATGGGCGAATCAGAAAGTAAAAGATGACATATGGGATTGGAAAAGCATGCAGCCGATATCACGGTTAAAAGGGAAAACCGTTGGCATAATCGGCTTCGGTAGAATAGGAAGGAAGGTGGCACAGAGACTTAAAGGCTTCGAAGTCAGAATAATCGCTTACGACCCTTATGTTCCAGTAGAAATTTTTAACAAGTATGGTGTTAAAAGGGTTGAATTTAATTATCTCATCAGGGAAGCAGATGTAATAACGATTCATACACCCCTAACGGAGGAAACCAGACATATGATAGGCGAAAGAGAACTTAAAAGCATGAAGCGTGAAGCGATTCTAGTTAACACCTCTAGAGGCGGAGTAATTAATGAAAAAGCCTTATACAAAGCCTTGAAAGAAAAATGGATAGCTAGCGCTGGTCTAGATGTGATGGAAAAAGAACCCCCCGAGAAAAATAACCCAATTTTAAAATTAGATAATGTGATAGTTACACCTCATATGGCTTGGTACTCTAGAGAATCATTTAATGAGATCCGGAGAATAGCTGCTGAGGAAGTTGCCAGAGCCTTAACTGGGCAGATTCCAATAAATCTCGTGAACAAGGCTGTTCTTAAGAAAATAAAATTTTAATTAATAATAAAAAAATAATAAAAAAATAAAAAAATAATAATAGAAA
>CAZOWB010000067.1:0-6678 GCA_964583315.1 uncultured Candidatus Bathyarchaeia archaeon
TACTCGTTGGCAGATTCGGCCATGTGAATTGTCTAGTTGCGTCACGCATCTCTTCCGGGAGCTTCGCGTTATGCTTCGCTTTTTCAAACAGCATTGAATTATCTAGTGTTGCCTTCATACTTTATAGGGCGCTTGTTCTGGTGAGCATGCCTATAAGACAATCCTTTGCCACCGAGATAATAGATACATCGCGCACGGGCTCTCTTGTGGGCATAAGTAGCTCTATCAGATCTTTTCTCAGATCTTCTGCACCTATAATCAGCGGATATCTATTTCAGATATCACAGATGTATCTTCCTATGGTCATGGGCTCTTTATTGTTAATGTTGAATGCTATTCAGTTTCGTATTTTTTATAGTAGACGCACTAAATAATTGAAGGTGAAACTCGAAGCCTATAGATGACTATTCTATCATTTAGTGAGATTATCAATCGTTGTAAGATTAGGCTAATTTTTCTCCACAGTTTGGACAGAATTTAGCTCCAGTCTGAATGTTGCTTCCGCATTTTGGACATTTACTGGCAGATTTTAATGGATTTCCACAGTTAATACAGAATTTTGCTCCTGCAGGGTTTAAGGCTCCGCATTTTGGACATTTAACTCCAGCATCAGCCCGTAATGGCGCACCGCAGTTACTGCAGAATTTTGCTGTCTGTGGATTTTGGAAGCCGCATTTTGGGCATAACACCATGGGTTGTGCTTGTGTTGACGGCGATGGCTGTTGGAATAGAGGTGGAATTATGGCTACTCCAGCTCCTACCGCGGCGCCGGGGCTCTTAGATAGGCTTTCAGCTGATTTTTTGACGGTTTCCATCTTGAGGACTTCGGTTGCGGCGACGCCTGTTTTTATATAGAATATTCTGTCTCTCCACTCGGGAGTTGTATCTATTCCCTCAAATTTTACGTCAATTAACTCAATCCCTATTCTTGAGAAGGCGTCGAATAAAGCGTTCTTTACTAAAAAGCTTGTTTCATCGAGTTTTCCATAAACATCCGCAAGTGAATATTGGTTTAATATGTCAATTAATCTTTCATTCAAGTAGCCTCTAAGGAAGCTTTGAAGGCTATCCGTTGTAAAACTGCCCTGCCCACCTATAACCTCATTAACAAAGAGATTTGGATCCTCAACTCTAAACCAGAAGCTTCCAAAGAATTTTAAGGGGGCAAGCTCCTTAGTTTGACCTTGAGCTCCAAATCTCCCTTGGAACTGCTTCAATGAAATAAAGATTATTGTGCATCTGAAAGGAATTTTATCGAAGCCCGCTATTTTTGAAAGAACCCTAGTTAATAGAGGTAGATTCGCTGTTGATATAACATGGCGTCCAGCTCTGAATACGTCGTAGGCTTTTCCGTCCCTGAAGAAAACTGCAGCCTCATACTCATGAACAATAAGGTTGTCTCCCCAACTGATTTCCTCAATTGGGTATCTCCAAACTATATCATCTTCTTTTGCTCCAACCCACTCTATAACTTTCGGCATTAAATCACCTCCTATAATCTTAACATACTTTTTCGTTTTTGTTGTGAAGCATTCATTCTTAAATTGGTTCTACAACAGCTACTGAGCTCATTCACCTAGTCCCCTAAGAATTTCTGATCTTTTGTCAATAAGTCCATCAAGCTCCTCAATTTTAGACAATAATTCATCCATTGCTTCTTTCCATTCATCTTTGCCAGTCTCCATTTTTGTGAGATTTTCAATACGCATCTTTATGAGATCAGCTTTCTCTATTAGGTTTAGGTCATGTTGGATTATTGTGTCAAGTTTATCCTCCTTAACCTTAATTGTATCAAATATTCCAGCGTATCCCGCTACTGCCTTATCTATGCGCTGAGTAACCTTATCCAAACGAGTAAGGAGCGCTTCAAACGCATATACGTCTTCATCAGAAAGCTTTCGGATCTCTGCGGGGCTTGCAAATTTTCTTCTTAAGATGTTTTTAGCCGCTTTAAGTCTGTTTACTATTTCCATTCTTATAAGTCGGTCGCTTTCTCTTCTTAGCTCTCTTTCTTTGTATCCTCTATATGCTGGAACGTAGCTCATTATCTTCTCTAAGAGGCTTCTTTCTTTCCGAACTTTCCCTAAATAATCTTTTTCACTCATCTTTTACCCCTCTGATGTGAAATTATGCTTATAATCGCAATTATAACTAAGAGAGCTCCCACAATAATGAGTGGGTTTACTATATTATAGGTTGCTGAGATCAAGCCTATTGTAAACATGATGGATCCCCAGATCAAATAGTAGGTTGAATCCTTACGCGTAGCTAACGAGTATATAATTGTGTAAGCTCCGAGAGGACAAAATATCCATGCTGGAATATTTAGAATATTAAATGGGATAATATTTGCGCCATAAATGATAGCTGCAAGACCAATAGATGCAACAAGTATGACAAGTGCAACTGGACCATAATATGATAAACGGTTAGTATTTCGTTTAGTTTTCATGTAATTCTTCAATATTATTTATGTGTTTGTTTATCTGGGATGTTTTTAAATTTTTGCATGCTGGAAAAAGTGATAGGTTAATATATATTGTTGCAGAAAATAATTTTGATGAATTATGATGCTCGAAATAAAATTTGGTGAGAACTCATTTGTTATAGATGTTGATCCTAGATTTGAACGTGCTATGCAGGGTAAGATACCGTTCACTACAACTTTGAATGTGTGGAAGGAAGAGGTATATTTTGAGATACCTATCGAGTTCGACACCTCAGGTTTAAAGGATCATATAAGGGTTGAGTCTGGTAAGCTCTATTACTGGCCTCCTGGTAAGGGTTTCTGTGTTTTCTATGGATTCAGCCAACCCTATAGTCCAGTATACTCCATAGGCTCCTATGTTGGCGTCTTAGATAAACTTAGAACCATCGAGGATGGCGTGAAAGCCACTGTTCAAGTTCATAAGCCTACCGAAGTCTATGGTGGGATAATATCTAAGCTTGAATCCATGGGTTTCAAAGCATCTACACCGTTGTATGAAGGGGAGCAAGTAATTGAATCCTTCGGCTTCATTGAGGGTAGAAGAGTATCTTTAAGGTTGTACGTTGAGGATTATGGAATACATTTAGAGGGGGAGCCATTTTTCCCTCACAATTATAGTCCATCAACCCTTAGGCTTGTAGGTGAGCTGGCGGCGCTCTTAAGTGGAGAAAAATATATGCGTTTAGATTTGAATGAGAATCGCTGGGTTACTATAACCGGCTATGTAAAAAATTTAAGCGATTTGGAAGAAGCTATAAGAGAGCTGGGTGAAGCATACTGCAGAATTACAAGAAAATCCACAAAGCGGAGAATTAGACCGTTATAGTTTGGGCATTAATTATATTGATGCGAAGACTGAAGATAATTATTAATTCCCTCTGGTCTAAGCTTTAAAATATTTTAAAATTTTGTCCAAAGTTTAGAAATTACCAATCTCATAAGTCTCTAAGAAATATTGTATTAGATAAGTTGATTTATTCCAGATCAAGCAACGGATCATCTTGCGGTAGGGGTTCTTCATCAAACACATCAAGCCTAGCTCCAGCTATCCACCCATTTTTTAAGGCCTTTACAAGTGCATCATGATCAATTATGGGTTCTCTGGCAATATTCACCAATATAGTAGTTGATTTCATTAAACGTAACTCCTCTTCACCTATCATACCTCGTGTTTTTCAGTTAATGGAAAAAATAACTATGAAATCAGATTCCCTAAGTAACTCTTTCAAAGGCTTAAATTCCACTTCTAACTTCTCTTCATAGGTAGGCTTCCTAATAACATCGTAATAGAACCCTTTCTCTATGAAAGTGTTCTAACTTAAGAGAAGGCCCAAGCTTCTCATAAATTTAAAGCGTTATATAATGAACAAAATTCTATCTTGGTTAAAAAATGGTATTTAGGTTGGTTCTAACCTTTATCTTCCTTCGATAAAGAAATTTTGAAAGTTTCCAGCGGCTTTATTTCCATGAGTTCTAAAGTCGCCGAAATAAGTTTAAATTCGCCGCGGGATCCAACTTCATAGTTTATTGTGAGCCTTGCCGGTTTATCAGAGGCATCGCGTTTATTGATTTCCTCAATAAGCTTTGTTGCTAAATCAGCCCAGACCTTCTTATTTTCTTCTCTAACGTCAGCGGGAGCCTTAGTGTAGAAAGTAGAGTAAAACCATCTCTTAGCCCTGAATAGGGCGCCTCTACTTGTGGGCGTTATCCTAAATCTCTGGACGGGCATACGACATTCACCTTTCTCATGCTAAGGATTAGCAACTATATTGCGAAACAGTGGAGAATAAATATTTAAATTTATTGACAAAAAATTAGCCCACAATCGCCATGAGATAGCTCTTAGATTAATTTCGGCCATTTTTATTATCTGAAATTGGATTTCTCTGGAAAATGTCACCCTAATGCCGCATATAGCCTCCAACACCCTAGAATGCAGAAGAAGAATGGCATTAACAGCTATTGAGGAAGTATTAAGGGTTCTGTATGGTGGGAGACCTAAGTACCCAGTAAATAATATCCTAACATTAAGGTAAAAATAAGATTCTAAGAGCTTGTTGATGCTTTTGTATTCGTGTTCTTTGAGTATGTTCTTATTTTGATTCGTTTAGTAACCTTAATTTCTCATAGTATTAACAAATAATTTAAATATCATTATTGAGAGCTAAAATGAGACTTTAATGTTTTTTCAATTTGGAAATAAATAATTTATATAATTATCTTATTGACTATTATAGTCTATAAACTAGAAAGGTTGTAACGTGGGGATCATGGACAGTTTAGTGAGATTTTCGGTTCTTAAGGAGATTCGGGAGAAGTTCTGCAAAAGCTTCCTAGATTTGATTATTGCCCTAACCCTTTTGCGGAGTGGTCCCACAACTGGTTATAAAATGATGACGCTTATCTACGAGAATTTCGGTATTTTAGTGGCTCCGAGCGTTTTGTATCCCATGCTTCACTCAATGGAAGAGAAGGGACTAATAAAAAAGAATAAAATTAGAAAGAGAAGCGGAGCTTTTTCTCTTACGGAAGAGGGAAAATTTTGGGTTACTGAAAGATTAAATGCCTTAACGCGGATACTTGCAGATTTAGAGAGGAAGTCTAAAATTTAAATGATTTGTTCATGTTAATGAATGGAAATATTTCGAATAACGAAAGAACTCTTATATTAACTGAACCAGGGAAAAATAAATTGTTTGGACACCTTTATACAGAGTTGGGGAGCATTGGAGAAGCTTACCCCTGTAGGTCTTAATTGGCTCATTAGGGAATGGGATAAAATTTCAGAAACTTTACATAGAACCCTCGGCTCCGGAAGCGCCTTCATTTTACGATATATTGGCATGGGAATCGGCAAAGGATACGCTGAAATCATCAAAAGCTACGAACTGACTTTCCATGAAAGTTTACAATTTCTCCGCGAGTACTTTATTAAACGAGCATTGGGAAAACTTAATTTTTCAGAGATAAAAGTGGAAAATGTCTCAGGGAGGGTTGCAATCCAAGAGACAAGTCTCCGAAATCCTTATTCACGTTATATATTATATGGAATAATTGTTGGTTTCCTTGAAGAAGTGACAGAAAAGAAAATACATGTCCGAGAAATCAAAAACGAGTTTCCCGCCTTAATAGAAGCCAAATTTCGCTTAACGGGAGGTGAAATTAAATGATAAGGGTTCAAAGAGTGATGAGGGTTCCGACGGGAATAGCTAAGCTTGATGAAATGTTAGGAGGAGGCTTACCGAAAGGAAGCACTACCCTGGTGGCTGGAGGTCCGGGAACTGGTAAAACAATACTGGCGGCTCAGTTCATATATTCGGGAGCCACAAAGTATGGGGAAAAAGGGGTTTATGTAATTTTTGGGGAGAGCGCTGAAACCTTTAAGAATAATATGCTTTCTCTTGGATGGGATTTTGGGGAACTTCAGGAGAAGCGTCAGGTAGAAATTTTAGATTTAATATCTTTAAGGGAGCCTGAGAGCGTAGAAACAACCTTTGATGAGATTGTGGAGACTGCAAGAGTCTTAGGAGCTAAAAGATTGGTAATAGATTCGATTACGGCCTTAACTGTTGTATTTAGGGATGTGGCGGAAATAAGAACGTTAATCTCGGTTCTCCAGAAAGTGCTACGTGGATTAGATTGTACAACAATCTTAATTACGGAGGTTCCCTGGGGAAGCAATAGGCTTGGCATGGGAATCGAAGAGTTCATATCTGATGGAATAATTGTGCTCGAAATGGTTTCCCGTAGAAATCAGCTCAGAAGAAGACTTATGGTTCTCAAGATGCGGGCAACCGAACTAAACCTAAAGTATTATCAATATGAAATCACTAAGAATATTGGAATAGATGTTCTTCCATATCCAGAAGCCGAAGAATAAGGTGAAGAAATGAGAAATGAGAGAGAGCTATGGGATAAATATTGTAGCTTTCTTGAGAAACCATTCTCTGAGCAGATTGCATATTGTGAAGAACGTTTAAAAAAATATTTTGAGAAATGGAAAAAGACGAAGACTGCAAGAAACTTGATGAAAAGAACCCGAATAAAGTTCGAAAGATTTGAAGATGTCCCGCTAACAACTTATGGAGATTATCCAATTTTGCACAAGTTTGCAATGAGAATAGATGCTTTAGTGGCAAGTAGGCCTAGAAAGAAGGGAGAGCGTCTATTTAACTATTATTCCAAATTAT
>CAZOWB010000068.1:0-6609 GCA_964583315.1 uncultured Candidatus Bathyarchaeia archaeon
AAGGCGAAAGAGGAGATAACAATAGAACTGCTGGAGGCATCATTCACCCTACCAGTCACAGTTCACGCAGACTATGTAAAACTAGTATCTAAAGGAAAAGAGAGGTGATGAATCTACATGCCAGCTGAGAAAAGAGTTGTTGATTTAGTTGTTAGCGGCGGACATGCAACGGCTGGACCGCCGATAGGTCCAGCTCTAGGTCCTTTAGGGGTAAATGTTGTTGCTGTTGTAAATAAGATTAATGAGTTAACCAAAGATTATGCCGGAATGAAGGTTCCAGTTAAAGTAATAGTTGACCCTGAAACTAAAACTTTTGAGATTTCCGTTGGTATACCGACGACGGCGGCTTTAATCGTTAAGGAGGCTGGGATACAGAAGGGCTCTGGCAAACCTAACACTGAGAAGGCTGGTAACCTATCGATGGAGCAGGTTATAAAGATTGCTCAAATAAAGAGAAGTAAGTTATTGGCGAAGAGCTTAAAGGCTGCTGTTAAGGAGATCATTGGCACATGTGTAAGTATGGGCGTTGAAGTCGAGGGGAAAGATCCGAAAGATGTTCTCAGGGAGATTGATGAAGGAAAATACGATAGCTTAATCGAGAAGGCTGAGCAGGCTAAACAATAACATTTTTATCTTAATTGTTCATATTCTTTTCATCTCTGAGGCTGAGTTTGAGAAATGCCCGTGGGAAGAAAATATCTGATGAAGGCTTTGAAGGAGCTTAGGGAGAAAACTCGAAAAAGAAACTTTAATCAGTCGATAGAATTAATCATAAATCTTCGAGATATAGATGTGAGTAAACCTGAAAATAGAATACGCGAGCTTATTGAACTCCCCCATCCAATAGGGAAAAAAGTTAAGGTATGCGTTTTCGCCTCTGGAGACGCTGCTTTAAGGGCTAGAAGAGCAGGGGCAGACATGGTTTTAGAGAGAGAGGAAATCGAAAGCCTAATGAACGACAAAAAGAGGCAGAGGCAGATCGCTAAGCAAATTGATTCATTTATTGCAATTGCCCCTCTGATGCCTCTCGTCGGCAGAGTTTTCGGCGCAATTCTAGGTCCAAGGGGTAAAATGCCCACCCCAATACCGCCGACAGCGGATATGGAACGGGAGATCGACAGGCATAGGAGACTCGTCATGGTTAGAACACGCGGTCAGCCAGTTTTAAGCTGCCGCGTTGGCACGGAAGATATGAGCGATGAGGATATAGTCGATAATATTGAAACCGTCTTAGGGAGGATTGAGGGAAGACTTAGTAGGGGAATTAAAAATATAGCCTCAATCTATATTAAGGCGTCTATGGGTCCGCCAATAAAAGTTGAAGTTAGGGAGGATTAGGATTGCTGGCTCAGACGCGCCGAACATTACTTGAGAAATCCAAGAAGGTTGAGGAAATAAAAGACCTATTGACAAAGTACCGTGCTTTAGGAATTGCAAGCCTGCATAAGGTTAGGGCGCAACAGCTACAGGAAATAAGAAGGAAGCTGGAGGACATAGCTTATCTGAAGGTCTATAAGAATACATTGGTTGAGCGCGCGTTCAGAGAGTTAAAAGACAAACCGAACCTAGAAAAACTCAAAGAGTATATGCAAGGCTCGAACCTATACATTTTCACAAATCACAATCCTTTCAAGCTTTCTCTGCTTCTTGAGAAAAGCAAGGTTAAGGTTCCAGCTAGAACTGGTGACATAGCAACTGAAGACATCGTTGTCCCAGCCGGTAATACCGGACTTCCGCCAGGACCAGTCATAAGCCAGCTTAATGCCGTTGGTATACCGACACGTATTGAAGGTGGAAGCGTCTGGGTTAGTAGAGATACGGTTGTAGCGAAGAAGGGTGAAGTTATAAATGAGAGTCTTGCGGCAGCCCTGTCAAAGCTGGGTCTTAAACCAATAGAGCTCGGTTTGTCGCTTAAGGCGGTATACGATGATGGTGTTGTCCTATCTGAAGATGATTTGAAAATAAATCTTGAGGATTACAGGAGGAACATCGGGGAGGCATACGCTCAATCTTTAAATCTGGCTATAAACTCCGCTTATCCGACAGCTGAAACGATTGCGCCCATAATACAGAAAGCCATGTTTGAGGCTAGGAATCTAGCTTTAAACGCTGAACTATTTCTGCCAGAAGTATTACCCGACCTTCTGATGAAAGCTCACCTTGAAGCCTTAGCCTTAGAAGCTAAAGTTCAAGAAAAACAAGAAAGCAAGTAGGGAAAGTCTAAGTCCCCTATCAAAATTAATTAAATTTTCTCCATTTCTAGATCCAAATCATTTATAATCTTAAGTAGAGGTTTTTTATCAGCGCCCCTTATACCCTTCCAGTCAAGAATAACCTTCTCAACGTTTTCGACAGTTCTCTCCACGCATTGTCTAAGCATTTCCTCATCCAATTTATGTATAGCGTACTTCGGAATCATATGCCCAAAAGCAACATTCTCTGTTAAAGCCATGCGCGTAAACTTCCAGTTATAATGTTGTCCACCTATCCCTAGAACTGCCGGATAAACCTCAATGTTTCTAGCTGCTGCCATAGCTCCTCTCGCAACAGCCTCAGCAGCTTTTTCATCTTTCCACTGCTTCGGGGAACTACCTAATTCAACAAACATTGTTGGTATGTCAAGTGAGGGACCGTGGTGGGTGCATTCATAGGAAACTTCGTAGGGAAGTTTCATCTCCTCCTGAGCCCTTTTCATCTCGATTAATGCGGCTTTCATCGCGCTTGCCGGCGACACCGACACTTTTCTTGGTTTCCCTCCGAGAGCTGCGTCACCAATATTTCCAGGCGTATGAACAGATAAGGTTGGCGTTCCACTCTTGCTACTATGCCTTGATATAAAGATTATCATTCTCAGATTTTCTGGATAAGGTAGACTTTGCGTATTAACCGGTTCCTCATCTATGAAAACTAGCCTAGCTTCCTCAGAGCCCCTGAGTTTTAGCGAGTAAGCTTTATTTCCAAAAATTTTTTCATCTGTCTCTCTAAACCCGAATACTTCAATAAGCCTATTAGCTATATTTAATCCGGCCTCATCAAGTTTAGATGCTATGAAAAATATCATTTGATCACCAAGCGCCGTTAATAAAAATTAGGTGTGATTAGGATTCTGATGTTTGCGGCTGAACTATGCTTCAACAAGGGTTTCCGTACTCCTCACACCATTTATACCATTTATTACGGTGGTTGCCTTCCGGAGGTCGGCGTAATCCTCTGCTTCAAGGAAAACAGCTATATCAAATCTGCCGTAGGTGAAGTATGCTTTTCTAACTCCCTTAACCTTCTTTACGGCTTCCAGAACATTCTCAGCCTTTGTTGGAACAACCTTCAATAATATGCAAGCGTTCAACATATTTTTTATCACCCCTTTTTAAATTCTTTAATGTTCTACCTCCACGAGGGTTTCCGTGAAGACCACGCCGCTCATTCTTCCCATTCTGAGAACTATTGAACCTAACTCCCCCATATCCGTAGCCTCTACATCAGCCACTACATCGTATCTGCCTAGAACTGGAAAAACCTTCTTTACGCCTTTTATTTGGCTAATAGCTTTGACGACGTCTTCGAATCTACCATGTTCAGTTCTTATTAAAACGCATGCTGAGACCAAAATTATCCCTCACAATATATAGCCTAAAAGTGATTAAATACTTTTTTGGTTAAAATATAAAGCGATATATTTAAATAAAATGTGAGTTTCCTTCTTAATTGCTAAGAAGCTCGGAAGGCTTAGCGGTATGTCAACCGAATTCAGACATATAGTTCGTGTAATAGATAAAGACTTAGATGGAACTAAAACAGTAGCGGAGGCTCTGAGCGACGTTAAAGGAGTAGGTTTGAGGCTTGCTGACATAATAGCCAAGAAAGCCGGAATCTCACCTGAAATGAGGATAGGCTATTTATCGGAGGAAAAGATTGAGGAAATTGAGAAAATCATTGGAAACCCAGCCCAATATGGCATTCCAAGCTGGCTCTTTAATCGCCGTAAGGATCTGGAAACGGGAAAAGATAAGCACTTGATTTCCTCAGATATTGACTTACAGGTTAAAGCCGATATTGAGAGGGAGAAGAGCATCTGGTCTTGGCGCGGTTACCGTCACGCTTATGGACTTAAGGTTCGTGGTCAAAGAACTAGAACAACTGGTAGAACCGGTAAGACCGTAGGTGTATCGAGAAGGAGGCGGTAATCGGATGGGTGACCCGAAGAAACCTAAAAAGAAATATGAGACCCCCAGATTTCCATGGAGAAGTGATATTCTTCAGAGCGAATTAGTTCTCCTTGGACAGTATGGTTTAAGGAATAAACGTGAACTATGGCGCCATAAAACTATGCTGTCAAAGTTTAGGAGCATAGCAAGATCCATATTAAGCATGCCTATTGAGAAAAGAGCCAAATTGGAGTCTGAACTTCTAGGGAAATTAAAGCGTTTAGGCATTTTACCTGAAACCGCCGTATTAGATGATGTCCTGGACATGACTGTTGAGGATATTTTAGAAAGGAGATTACAGACTATTGTTTTCAGAAAGGGCTTAGCTAAAACACCATACCAAGCCCGCCAATTAATAACCCATGGGCACATAGCTGTTAACGGTAGAAAAGTTTTTTCACCCAGCTACCTCGTCACTAAAGAAGAAGAGGACAGCGTAACATATGCGCCTACAAGCCCGCTCAACAATCCTGAACACCCATTAAGATTAATCATAGAATCTGAATCCAAAACTAGTGGAGGTGAACAAGCAGGATGAGTAGCAAAAAAGAAGAGAGATGGGGAGTAGCTCACATATATAGTTCATATAATAATACAATAGTTCACATAACAGATCTCTCTGGGGCGGAAACAATCGCAAGAGCCTCTGGAGGAATGTTCGTTAAAGCCGATAGGCAAGAACCCTCACCGTACGCAGCAATGCGAGCGGCATCATATGCTGCGAGCATAGCTAAAGATAAGGGCATAACTGCTATACACATCAAAGTCCGTGCGCCAGGCGGTTCAGGTCCGAGAACACCTGGACCAGGCGCTCAGGCAGCTATAAGAGCTTTGGCTAGAGCAGGCTTTAAGATGATCGGCCGTATAGAGGAGGTTACGCCTATACCGCATGACGGCACGAGACGTAAAGGCGGACGTAGGGGCAGAAGGGTTTAAACTTTAATTTCCAAGGTTTTATCTGGGAAAGATTGAAATAGGACTCTCTAATCTTTATGTGGAAAATACGTTTCCTCCAATCTTCGCGTGAAAAGAAGAGGTTGACTTATGCGTGTAACCATGCTAGAAAAAAATGATTTAACTGCGCGTTTTATAGTTGAGGGTATAGACGCTCCGCTAGCGAATACCCTGAGAAGAATAATACTCTCCGAAGTTCCAACGATGGCTATAGACGATGTCATAATATATGAGAATTCATCGGTTCTACATGATGAGATACTAGCCCTAAGGCTTGGATTGATCCCTCTAAAGACGGATTTAGATTCATATAATCTTCCGGAGAAATGTAGCTGTAAGAGCGAGCTTGGATGCCCCCTATGCAGGGTCATCTTAACTCTTGATGTTAAAGCGGAGAGAGGTACCCGCACAGTATATTCCGGCGACTTAATATCTGAAAATCCAAACATAGTTCCAATAAGTGATAAGATCCCGATAGTTAAGTTGGCGGGCGGGCAGAGAGTGAGGCTTGAAGCCTACGCTAAACTGGGTAGGGGAAAGGTTCACGCCAAATGGCAGCCAGTTTCAGCCTGCACATACCGGTATAAGCCGATTGTGCAAATAGATCAAACAAGGTGTAATGCATGTGGGAAATGCGTTGAAGTCTGCCCCAGAAGGGTTCTCGCTAAAGAAGGAGACAGAGTAGTAGTTGCAAGAGAAATGGACTGCATATTATGTAATGATTGTGTAGAAATTTGCAAGATGGATCCTCCGCCAATAAGAATAAGCTGGGATAATAATACATTCATCTTTTACATTGAATCTACAGGCGCATTAACTGTTGATCGCATAATACTTGAGGCCCTAAACATATATGAGGAGAAGTATTCGGAATTTATGAAATTGTTTGAGGGATTAATGAATGAGTCGAAGAAGGCTTAAAACGACAAATCCGGAGCTTATCAGGCTAATACGACTACTAAGAAAAGCCGCTAGAGAGAATAGGGCTAATATATGGAGGGCTGTGGCTGAATATTTATCGAAGCCTAGAAGCAGACGCAGAGCCGTTAATGTAAGCCGCATAAACCGCTACACAAAGGAGGGAGACGAAGTTATCGTTCCAGGAAAGGTTTTGGGGGCTGGATTAATCACGCATCCAGTTAAGGTTGCAGCTTTAGATTTTTCAGATCAAGCTCGCCAAAAAATAATTAAGGCTAAGGGGAAATGTTTATCCATACCTGAGCTCATAAAAATGAATCCTAAAGGTTCAAATGTTAAAATAATTGGGTGATTGACCTAATGAAGATGCTGAAGGGTGAAGGAGTAACAATAATTAACGCTAAGGGATTAATCCTTGGGAGGATGGCCAGTGTAGTCGCTAAGAGGCTTCTTAACGGCGAGAAAATCATAATAGTTAATGCCGGCGACGCCGTAATATCAGGTGACAGGCTCCGAATAATCCGCGAAGCCC
>CAZOWB010000069.1:0-6546 GCA_964583315.1 uncultured Candidatus Bathyarchaeia archaeon
AATTTTGTTTCCGCACTTGTTTCTGGATGGGCTATAAAATTCAAACGAAAATCTTTTCCTCTAAGCGATCATGCCGATTTCCCAAATTTGATAGAATTTGTCAGCAACTGTAATCCAAAACTCGTTTTAACCTATCATGGAGGAAAAAGATTTAATAATATCTTGGCGAGATACATTGAAAGAAAGCTCAATATAAAGGCTTATCCAATCCATTTGATTCCAACAGAATTCTCCCCATAGAAATTCAGCATATATGAATGAAAAGGAAGGTGTCAAATTTGATTAAGCCAGTAACCTTTAGGAATAAGGGACAGCAAATAATTGGGATCCTCCATATACCCGATAACTTGAATAGTGAAGAGAAAGCTCCAGGGATAGTTATGTTTCATGGATTCACGGGAAACAAAACCGAAGCGCATAGACTATTTGTCCATGTGGCTAGAGCTCTCTCTGAATACGGGTTTATTGTCCTACGCTTCGACTTTAGAGGCTCAGGAGACAGCGATGGAGAATTCGAAGATATGACCGTGCCAGGTGAAGTATCTGACGCCGAAAAGGCTTTAACCTTCCTCATGGAACAGAGGAACGTTGACAAAGAGAGAGTTGGCATTTTAGGTTTAAGCATGGGTGGAAGAGTCGCAGCTATACTTGCCTCAAAAGATAAACGAGTTAAATTCGCAATATTATATTCACCAGCCCTCGGACCTCTAAAAGAAAGATTCTTCTCGCAGATGAGCAAAGAAAAATTAGAGAAGCTTAATTCCGGTGAGCCAATAGAAGTTTCAAGCGGTTGGTATCTAAAGAAAGAATTTTTCGAGACTGTTGATTACATTGTTCCGCTGGAGATCATGGGCAGTATTAAAGTGCCTACTCTAATAATTCATAGCGATGGAGACGAAATTATACCCCTAGAGGAAGCTTTGAAGGGCTATGAGCTGATCAAAGATCTAAATGAGAAGAATGAGCTCTATATTATTAAGGGCGGAGATCACACCTTCTCCAAAAAAGAACATACATTAGAGGTCATAAGAAAAACATTAGATTGGATTATCTCGCTAAATCTTGGTAAGTATCAGCATTAACGCGTTTATCTGCGTGGTTTATGCCTAAGCTTTTCCCTAAGAAGCCTCACCGCATACTTGAAAGCTGACTCCAGATCCCCGGTCCCATTCACTCCAGCTGAGGTTGAGTGCCCGCCGCCCATTCCACGAAGATATTCACCCAAAGGTTTTGCCAGATCCTTTCCTAAATGCACTCCTGTTCCAGTATAGAATTCGCGGTCGGATCTCATGCTAATTGATACTTCATTCTTTTCCTGTGAACCCACGATAGCCAAGTTTGCTCCCACATCAATAAGTGCTCTTGCAGCTGAAGCCTGAAATGATCCAACATGAGAAAAAACAATTAACCAACCATAAATTCTCATGAGTTTCATTCTTCCACAAGCTTTGAGGCGAGCTATTCGCTCTGAAATGTCCATCGGAGTTACTAGAAGCTGTAGAGCTTCCCGAACATCGACCCCTAAATCTATTAAATTCGCGATCATCTTAAATGTAGAAGCTCCCGCTAAAACAAAATGCTTAGTATCGAAAGCAGTTCCCAAAAATAAGGCCTCAGCCACATCCTTTGAAAGAGGAACATTTGCCTCCCTAAAGAGATTATACATAATCTCACATGTGGAAGATGCATCCTCATGGCATATAGATAAGGTTGCAATTTTTTCAGTTTCTGGGTGAGGAGCATGGTGATCAATAATTATTATGGGTGATGAAGCCTCAAGCACATCTCTGCTCCATTCGTCAAGCTGCTGCACAGTGTTTGTGTCTACCATAAATATTGCATCTGCTCTACTAAAGTTGGGTTTATCATTCACTATTTTTATGTGAAACCTTTCTAGTAGGCTCTTTGATAGCTTACTCACGCTTTCAGGTGACGCTATTTCCACTTCGATTTCAGGCTTAAAATACTTCATTAATTTAGATAGAGCGTAGGATGAACATACAGCGTCCGGATCGGCATTATGATGACATAATATAAGAACAAATCTAGCATTTACCTCATCAAGAATATCTTTTATTTTACGAATATCTTCTTTATTTCTACACATTCTATGGCTTCCTTAAACCAGCAACCTTCCTTTTCAAGTTTAGTCAGGAATAACTTTACTACCTAGATCGAATTTTCTCTAAATATTCTTCAACAGCTTTAAATGCCGCACTCACCGACTCTTCAGCTATCTCCTTAACATTTACGTTTCTATAAAGTGGTGAAAGCCTCACTTCAACGTCAATGTCAACATTAAGGGTTTCTGATTTCTCTTCTACATCAACGGATATTGTTAGATCAGTTATTCCCTCCTTAGAAACCTTTGACATAATATATTTTCTAGCAGCTTCTTCTGCTATATTGCAAATGTTTTCTAATTCCTCGTCAGATAAAGAGGGTAAGGGGTGTTTACTCAAAGAGGAGCACCATTCAATTCAAATTTTTCATAGGTTTATCTCGGTGAAAGTGGACGTAAATCTCTTTGAAGCTTCTCCTGAAGTTCCTTTATCTGGCTTCTAAGCCTCTCCTCCTGCTTTGTGAGCACTGAAATTCTCATACTTGCAAGTTCCTTCCGCTCATTAAGTTCACTAGTGACTTTAGCCTTATCAGTTCTAATGAGTAGGGAACCAATGGACTTGTATATCACGGCTTCATCAGGCGCCTTCTCAAGTTCACTTAATGCCCTATCAATCTCAAGAAGCTCAACATCAAGCTGCTGCTTCTGCGCCAAAACAGTTCGAAGAGTCTCCTGAAGCTGCTGAAGCCTGAGAAGTCTTTCCTGAACAGCTGGCGGGAGCCTAGCTTCTTCACTCATAGTCCATCATCACCATCAGACCGCTAAATTCTAATTTTCACATTCATCGATTAATATAAGCTTGTTGCAATTAAACATTTCCAAGTATATGCTATTAAAAGCTACTGTATCATTATATCATTTAAGATTTGAAAAGCAGCTATATGGTATAACCTTATCAAATGTTTGAGCCACATTTATTTTTTCCAAGCCATATCTTGATAGTGGTTTAGTTAAATGTCTTTCAGATCTCGGAGGAACAACGTATAATCCAGTCTTTAATGATCTTTCAACTTTAATGACCATTTTTGTGAAGTTTGCGCCATGAAAGCCGCATTTATAGCATTCGAAACCCTTGCCTCTCCCCATAGATTTCATTCTTTTACCGCATACTGGACAAAGCGGGTTCCGAAGAATAACTTTCTCAGCTAAACTTACAACTCGGATTTTCTCTATGTTTATCGTCTTCGGATTCTTTTTTGAGGGTGGGCGAACACCGCCATAAACCTCAACTACGTCGCCTTCAATAAGCATGCTGGCAATCTTACGTAGATTGCCGGTTTGCTCATAAGCGGCGCAATCTATAGTGCCAGTTTCATCTCTAATCTGGAATATTACATGTCCACCGGGAATTATTCTCGGCTTACCTACGACCTTACCTTGAACTATCACAGGATTGTAGGGTTTTACATCGCTTACCGAGAAAACTCTCTTCAAATGAGCATCAGTTCCATGATTCGTTCTAAATATGACCCAGCGCTCTATTGGCTCATTGGAACGAACCATTTCATGGGCGAGCCTAACTGCCTCAGGGCTCTCGCCCCTAATACCATAAAGTATTGGATCTGGACCTCTAGGCGTTATTAGTATCCTACCAGTTTCCGGATCAACATTATTAAACGTCAGATTTCCCATTTGCTTATCCATCTCTATAACAGAGAGCTCATCAATCTTCCTTGGAGTCCCCCAATTCTCCGGTCTTCTATACGCTATTAGCTCAAAGGTGTGATCGCCCTCTAAGGTTTCGCCGATTGCAGCTAAACCCCCGATTATTCCACGCCTCATTTTATAACCAATAGCCTCAGCTCCAATTTTCCTAATTAATTTTAATGCATCCCTCATTTTTACAAGTCCTTGAATTGTTTTCTTAGCGAATTTCTTTAGTTCCTTCGGCACATCCCCACTAAGAAAAACTGCCCCGGGATCTGTTCCTCTATAATCGAAGTCCGCGTTCTCCTCTATTGTTTCAATCACGCGTTCCCTAATATCCTCGTATAAATGGTCTTCACATCTTATTCTTAAGCAGAGTGCTCCATTACCACGCGTCTTCCAGGGAACGTTGGGATTTAGCCTAATTAGGTTTGGGTAGTCGATGAACTGGACGCCCATCTTATAAAATTGTTCGATTATCAGGGCTGCAACGTAGGTTGTGCATCCAGTTCTAGGCGAATCTGTATCATCGAATCCTATATGCAGCTTCATGTCAAAGGCACACTACATCTTAAGTTCTCCATCAAACTAAAACTTTTGCGGCTAACTTAAAAGGCTTAAACTTAAATTTTGGCTTAATTAACCAGTTTATAAAATGCGCATATGAAAGAATCGCTTCTATTTCTCTCCTCATTTAATGCATTTTTTGAGAATCGCTCTTGAAAATAGCGTTAGAAGAGTAAGCAAAGTTGCTGTAACAGCCAATACGTAATTCCCAACGCCCACCGTTAGGCCTATTGCCGCAGTTATCCACAGACTCGCCGCAGTCGTTATTCCAACAATCTTATCCTGCTCAGCGATTATTGCTCCTGCACCAATAAACCCTATCCCCGCAACTATTCCGGCAGCTATCCTCGCCGGATCAACAATAAACTCTAATGAAATGATTGTGAATAGGCATGAACCGAGGCAAACAAGTATATGCGTTCTTAATCCCGCAGGTTTATGAGCCTTTTCCCTCTCAAATCCGACTATCATTCCTAGAATTACTGCCAGAATTAAACGGAGAATTTGTTCACCAGTAGTCAAGAGATTCACAAAATATTTTATGCTTCATCACTAATAAAAAATGTTTTTAAATTACTTTATTTTTTTATTTCGTAGTATTTCAGAAGCAACATTAATATTTGTTATTTGCAAATTATTTATTGCCGGATGAAGAAAAGGCATTTGACTGAATTTGATGATAGATCAGAGTTAATCTGACGGCAATAAATAATAAGCAAGCTGATGACTATTTAATTCAATAAAAGTTCTTGAGTTAAGCTTAGAAAGCTTAAAAAGATCCAGCGAACTCCTCTCGGAACTTCTACGCAGAGGAACACTTATCGATTCAAGAGATGCTATGATAGCTGGGATAGCCCTAGTTAACGGATATATGCTGGTAACGAGAAGCATAGAACGCTCCAGAAGAGTTACGAGACGTGATAAAACGATAACTCCTTAAACCCAAAAACGGGTTTAACACTTATTTATAATAGGCGTGTAATCTTATGTTCGAATTCCTCTAGCCACATATTTTGCGGTTTGTTGTTCCAGTGTTTTCACGTATAAGCTTCTTCAATTCTTTATCCTGAAGATAAAAATGAATTAAGACTTTTTCTTTGGGCTCACGCAAAGTTTTTAATAGAAAAAGAAAATTCGGGAACCATTAAAAATGCTAATCACTGAGGTTGCATTATTTTGTAGATATTCAGCCTTAATTAAAGCGAATACCCTGCGCAATTTTATTATTCTTTTCGCATTTCTTCAATAACTATCATGGTTAATGTTGATCTAACCTTGTTCAGTCTACGTATGCGCCATGTAACTATCTCTTTAAGCTTATCCATCGAATCAGCCCTCACTTTGGCAACTATGTCGTAAACTCCATAAACACTGTATGCCTCTTCAATACCTTCAACTTTTTTCAGTTCATTTAGGACTTCTTCCTCAGAGCCTATTTCAGCATTAATTAAAACAAACGCAATCGGCATATTCTTCCCTCAACAATCAATATAACTTAAATGCCTAAAAAACTTTTTAAATTTTTGTTTAAGTGTGGTGCTGTTAATGATGTTTAAGAAAATAATGACCACCAGAGAAATTAGGGCTTTAGATGTGAATGCTGAATACTTTGGTATATCCAGACTCCAGCTAATGGAAAATGCAGGAAGAAATGTCGCCGTGGAAATAGCGTCACGCTTCAAACCTCAGGACGCCAAGATAGCGGTCTTCTGTGGTTTAGGCGGTAATGGTGGAGACGGATTTGTTGCAGCTAGACATCTAGTGTGTTTAGGTTTCAAAGTTAATGTAATCCTCGCAGGAAAACCATCCAACATAAAGAATGAGGAAGCAAGGAAAAATTGGGAAGCCCTACAATCATTGCGTAATTCATTAATTATCCATGAGGTTTACGATTCATCACTCATACCTGATATTAAAGCTGAAGTTTTCGTTGACGCTCTGCTTGGAATAGGATTGAAATCTCCACCGCGCCCGCCAATAGCACAGCTAATAAGAAAGATTAATGAGGCTGACGCATTTCGAATTGCAGTTGATGTTCCAAGCGGTATAGACTCAGACACTGGAGCAGTTTTAGGCGAAGCCGTGAAAGCTCATCTAACAGTTACACTTCATAAGGTTAAGCCTGGACTACTCAAGGCTAAAGAGTATGTTGGTGAGCTTGTTGTTAGACATATCGGAATCCCGGAGGAAATTGAAAAATTCGCTGGACC
>CAZOWB010000070.1:0-6486 GCA_964583315.1 uncultured Candidatus Bathyarchaeia archaeon
TGTTAAGCTTTTGCTCTTAGAGAGTTGTAATGAGGGTAATGGCTGATTGATGTGGCGTTCCAATAAGGGGGAAACGTTAATGCATATTAATTGCCCTAACCTTAAGTGCTTGGAGGAGGGAGAATTAAAGGTTTGATTAATCCGGAAGATGCTTTTTTAGTCATGAAATCCTTCTTTGAGGAGAAGGGATTAGTTAGGCAACATCTCGACTCTTATAATGAATTTATTGAGCATGGGCTTCAGAAGATTATAGATGAGATCGGTGAAATAGAAATTGAGGTTCCGGAAGGCCCCTACAAAATAAGATTTGGCAGAGTTTTTATTGTCCGAGAAACCGAAAACAGCGTTATCTATGGACCTTACGTAACTGAGGTTGACGGCACACACCGTGAGATCTATCCCATGGAAGCGCGCTTAAGAAACCTAACCTATGCAATGCCCATTTCAGTTGAGATGACACCGGTCATAGGCGGTAGAGAAATGGATAAAGAGCTAGTTTACATCGGTGACATACCGACAATGCTTAAGTCTAAATACTGCCATCTTTCCGATCTCTCTGAGGATGAATTAATTAGGCAAGGCGAAGACCCCTTAGATCCTGGAGGATACTTTATAATTAATGGATCTGAAAGAGTTATTGTTGCCCTTGAGGATTTAGCCCCCAACCGTATACTTGTAGATTATGAAATGAAGGGCACTACGCCAGTTTACAGAGCCAAAATATTTTCGACAACTGTCGGTTTTAGAGCCAGAATTGAAATGCGTATGAAACCCAACGGTGCATTATATGTTTCTATGCCAGGGGTTCCATCAGAAATACCCTTCGTTATTTTGATGAGGGCTCTCGGACTTGAATCTGATAAGGAGATAGCTGAAACAGTTTCATTAGATAAGGAAATACAAAGCGAACTAGAGCCATCATTCGAGGAAGCAGCTAACGTAAACACTGTTGAAGACGCCCTTTTATTCATTGGAAACCGAGTGGCGCATGGACAAGTTAGAAGCTACCGTCTACAGAGAGCTCAGATTCTCCTAGACAGAAACTTCCTGCCTCATATTGGTCGAACAAGCGATAAAAGAATTGAGAAAGCATATTTGCTTGGCGAAATGGCCGCTAGAGTCATCGAGCTAAAGCTAGGTAGACGTAAACCCGATGATAAAGACCATGTTAAAAATAAGCGGCTGAAGCTCGCTGGACCATTATTGGCTGATCTATTCCGTATAGCTTTTAGGAATCTATGCCGCGACATCAAATATCAGCTTGAGAGAATGGGAACCAAAAGGCGCATGTTAAGTATTTCAATAGCTGTTAGACCTGGCATAGTAACCGAAAAGCTTCAACATGCACTTGCAACCGGTAACTGGGGCCGCGGAAAAGTTGGCATAACGCAGCTTCTTGATAGAACTAATCTGATCTCAACATATAGTCATCTCCGAAGGTTGCAGTCGCCACTAAGTAGAAGCCAACCAAATTTTGAGGCTAGAGACTTGCATGCTACACATTGGGGTAGACTGTGTCCAAATGAGACGCCGGAAGGAGCAAACTGTGGGTTAGTCAAGAATCTGGCCTTATCAGCTTCAATATCGATCGGTGTGAACTCTGAAAAGGTGAAGCGGGATCTCTATAGGCGGGGCGTCGTCCCGCTTTCTGAAGCTGACGAAGTATTAAAGATTAATGGCGCGAAAGTCTTTGTTAATGGTGTGCCAATTGGCTATCATGATGATCCCGAGAGACTTGTTGAGGAGCTGAGAAAAGCAAGAAGAAGGGGTGAAATATCCTCAGAAATCAATGTTGCGTTCTTCTCCGAGATTTATGGTGTTAAACGTGAAGTTTACGTAAATTGTGATGAAGGAAGAATACGTAGGCCTCTAATTGTAGTTGAGAATGGTACGCCAAAGCTCCAAAAAGAGCATATAGAGAAAATCATGTCAAGAGAATGGACCTGGAGCGACTTAATAAAGCGTGGTATAATTGAGTATTTGGATGCTGAAGAAGAGGAAAACGCCTACATAGCGCTCTATCCCGAAGATCTAACCCCCAAACACACCCACTTAGAATTAGCACCATATACAATTCTCGGAATCTGCGCGTCACTAATACCCTATCCAGAGCATAATCAGTCTCCACGTAACTCATACGAATCAGCAATGGCAAAACAAGCCTTAGGCGTATACGCCTCCAACTTTCTATTCCGCGTTGACTCCCGCTCCCACATCCTTCACTATCCGCAGAAACCCCTCGTGAAGACTAAGCCCATGGAGATCATAGGATATGATCTACGTCCATCAGGACAAAACTGCGTAGTAGCCGTTCTCTCTTATGAAGGATACAACATGGAAGATGCTATAATATTCAATAAGGCATCAATAGAGCGGGGTTTAGCCCGCTCCACCTTTTATAGGCTTTATGAAGCTGAATGCCGCCAGTATCTAGGCGGACTAAGAGATCGCCTAGCAATACCCGAACCTGGAACAAGAGGCTATCGTGGAGAACAATACTACCGCTTCCTAGAACCCGATGGAATAATAAGCCTGGAAGCAGAAGTCTCAGGCGGAGACGTTCTAATAGGCAGAATGAGCCCCCCAAGATTCCTCGAGGAATACAAGGAGTTTGAAATTAGGGGGCCAACAATGAGGGATTCTTCAATCGAGATGAGGCCCTCAGAGAAGGGTGTAGTAGACGCAGTCTTCATAACTGAAACCAACGAGGGAAGCAAACTCGTTAAAGTTAGGGTGAGAGATGAGCGTATACCTGAGCTAGGTGACAAGTTTGCCTCTAGACATGGGCAGAAAGGCGTCATAGGCATGATTGTCCCGCAGGAGGATATGCCCTTCAGCGTGGACGGAATCGTCCCGGACATAATAATTAACCCGCATGCCATCCCATCAAGAATGACCATCGGCCAATTCTTAGAGTCGATGGCTGGTAAAATAGCCGCTCTAAAGGGAGAGTTCATAGATGGCACGCCATTCATTGGCAAAAAAAGAGGCGAAGCTTTGAAGCGCATGCTTATAAATCTGGGCTTTAGCTACAGTGGAAGAGAAGTCCTATATAATGGAGTAACCGGCGAAAAATATGTGGCGGATATTTTCATAGGAGTTGTCTATTACCAGAAGCTACACCATATGGTAGCTGATAAAATGCATGCGAGAGCCAGAGGGCAGGTGCAAATGTTAACTAGGCAGCCGACTGAAGGGCGCGCTAGAGGCGGCGGATTACGCTTCGGCGAAATGGAAAGAGACTGCCTAATAGGACATGGCGCCGCTATGCTACTCCAAGATAGGTTGCTTGAGGAATCAGACAAGTACGTGCTATACGTCTGTGAAAACTGCGGTTTTATAGCTTACTATGATATGAAACAACGCAAGTATGTATGTCACGTTTGCGGAGATAAGGCCGATGTCTCGCCAGTTATAGTTTCATACGCATTCAAGCTCCTTCTGCAAGAATTGATGAGCTTATGTATTGCGCCTAGACTCAAATTAAAGGAGAGAGCGTAAAATGGCAGTTGTTGAAGAAGCATATCAAAAAGTAATAGACCGAATAAAATTTGGCATACTCTCCCCCCAAGAAATAAGAAAAATGTCAGTTGTTGAAATCCAGACAGCCGACACATATGATGAAGATGGAGCAGTAATACCCTCAGGCCTCATGGATAACCGCCTAGGAGTGCTTGAACCTGGACAGCGATGCAGAACCTGTGGAAATACGTCCGCAAGATGCCCCGGCCATTTTGGGCATATTGAACTTGCAGTACCAATTATTCATGTTGAATTTGCTGAAATAATATACAATCTTCTGCAGGTTATATGCAGAAACTGTGGGCGTATACTACTCCCCGAAAAAACCATCAAATCCCTCAGATCCAGAATGCAGAGATTAAATAAGCTACTCGGCCACGTGCCCAATTCCTTCTATGCCAGAGTTTTTGAGGAAGCCAAAAGAAACCGTGAATGCCCATACTGCGGTGCTAGACAATACAAAATAGAGTTTGTTAAGCCAACGGTCTTTCACGAATACACTGAAAAGGAGGGTTCCCAACGTCTAACGGCGAGCATGATACGTGAGAGATTTGAAAGAATACCTGATGAAGACTTATATCTCCTAGGTTTCGATCCCAAGTACGCCCGACCGGAATGGATGATTCTACAGGTCTTACCGGTTCCACCAGTCTATGTTAGGCCCTCTATAACGCTTGAATCAGGAATAAGATCCGAAGACGATCTGACTCATAAACTCGTTGACATAATTAGAATAAACCAGCGGCTTAGAGAGAACATTGAGGCTGGCGCACCCACCCTCATAATTCAAGATTTATCCGAACTTCTAGAATATCATGTAACTACATACTTTAATAATGAAACTTCAGGCATACCGCCCTCTAGGCATCGTTCTGGAAGAGCCTTAAAAACGTTATCTCAACGCTTAAAAGGTAAAGAGGGAAGATTCAGGAGCAACCTCTCCGGTAAGAGAGTTGATTTTTCAGCTCGAACCGTTATTAGCCCCGACTCAAATTTGGATATAAATGAAGTTGGTGTTCCAATAAGCATAGCTATGAGGCTAACCGTGCCCGAAAAAGTCACCTTATGGAATATTGATAAGCTACGTGAACTTGTAAAAAATGGACCGGACAAGTATCCGGGCGCACTATACATTATTAGGCCTGATGGCAAGCGTGTTAGATTGGAATTCGTCGCGGACAGAGAGAAGGTTGCTGAAGCGCTTGAGCCAGGCTTCATAGTTGAGAGACATCTACAGGATGGTGACATAGTTATATTCAATAGGCAGCCCTCACTGCATAGAATGTCAATAATGGCTCATTACGTTAAAGTTCTCCCCTACAAGACCTTTAGACTTCACCTATGCGTCTGTCCACCCTACAACGCTGACTTTGACGGCGATGAAATGAACCTCCATGTTCCACAAAGCGAGGAAGCCCAGAGCGAAGCCCGCCTATTAATGCAAGTTCAAGATCACATACTATCACCAAGATTTGGAGGTCCCATAATAGGCGCCATCAGAGACTTTATAACAGCCGCCTTTCTCCTGACCCGTAAATCAACCCTCCTCAATAAAAAAGAGGTTTGCGAATTATTAGCAGCCGCCGGCTACGATGGTCCTCTGCCGGAGCCAGCTATTAAGGAGCCGAAGCCCCTTTGGACTGGAAAGCAGATTTTCAGCCTATTCCTTCCAAAAGACTTCAATTATACACTTAAGGCAAGTATCTGTAGAAACTGCGATACCTGTCTAAAAGATGAGTGCCCCTATGACGCTTACGTTGTGATTAAAAACGGAATATTAGTTAAGGGCGTAATTGATAAGAATGCCATAGGAGCTGAGAAGTCTGAAAGCATCCTACATAGGATAATAAAGGATTATGGAACAGAGGCTGGTAGGCGATTCCTTAATCAAGTAAGCCATTTGCTTACACGCTTCATATCCATGCGCGGCTTCACATACTCCTTTGATGAGCTCGATTTATCCGCTGAAGCCAGGCGAAAAATACGTCAAATAGTAAGGAAATCGGAAAGGAGAATAGATTCCTTAACTAAAGCATTACGTAATGGAACACTCGAAAAGCTCCCCGGCCAAACCCTATTAGACTCATTTGAACTCTATGTTATGAATGAGCTGGCTGAGGCACGAGAAAAAGCCGGCAAAGTCGCCGAAGAAGACCTCAAAATTGATAATTCAGGCATAATTATGACGAAGACCGGCGCCAGAGGCTCAACACTTAACATCGGGCAGATGACCGCCATACTAGGCCAACAGTCAATTCGAGGTAAGCGTGTTATACGCGGATATCTGGAGAGAGCTCTACCCCACTTCGAAATTGGCGACCCCTCCCCCAAAGCAAGAGGCTTCGTATATTCCTCCTATAGAGACGGATTAGACCCAATAGAATTCTTCTTCCATGCTATGGGCGGCCGAGAAGGCCTAGTGGACACCGCGGTAAGAACGCAACAGAGCGGATACATGCAAAGAAGATTAATCAACGCCCTAGAACACTTGCGTGTTGAATATGATGGAACTGTAAGGAATCCATTAGGTGAAATAGTGCAATTCAGATACGGTGAAGACGGTGTAGATCCAGCCAAAAGCGACCATGGAAAAGCAGTTAACGTCAATAGGCTCATAGAGCAGGTTAGGCTCATGATTGAGGCTGGGGAACCAGCGCCGAGAGAATACGTAGAAGAGCAAGTAAGTAAGGTTAAAAATGAGCTTACACCGCTCCTCGTGAATGAACTTATTGAAGGGCTTGCAGCATCCAACCTCAGCAAGGAAGGCGTGGATTTAGCGATTAAATTAGCCCTAGAACGCTATAAGAGAGCCCTAGTCGAGCCCGGTGAAGCAGTCGGAGTAGTTGCAGCCCAATCCATCGGTGAGCCTGGAACGCAAATGACTCTGAGAACCTTCCACTATGCCGGCGTTAGAGAACAGAACGTAACGCTTGGATTACCACGTCTAATCGAAATTGTTGATGC
>CAZOWB010000071.1:0-6444 GCA_964583315.1 uncultured Candidatus Bathyarchaeia archaeon
ATGGGATCAAGCATTTTCTGCAAATCTTCATAGGTTATGCCTTCCTTTTGTAAATATTCTCTTATTGCCGGCATCGTATAATGTTGACTTTCTCTTATCATTAGGCTCATGTTTCCGCCAGCAACTATGAGCGCAGCAGCCTTTATTCTTGGCTCAACGCCAATAAATATGGCGCCTAAGATTCCGCCCATGCTTCCACCTACGTAGCCTATTCGCTCAATATCGATTTCAGGCCTAGTCTCTAAATAATCAACAGCTCTTCTGAGGTCTATGACCGTCTGAATTATGCCCCTAACTGAGTCACTGATATCTATGGAGTATAGTTCTTTACCATTTTCTTTTCTTTCACCATGATATTCCGCGTCTATAGCCATTATAGCATAACCCTCTCCAGCGATTAATTCGGCGGCTTCACGTATATCATCCTTGGAGCCGCCATATCCATGGAGAAAGACGATGCAGGGCACCTTTTCCTTTCTTTTAGGAAGCACTAGAAGCCCGGGAACTCTCTCATTATTAACGGAGTCAAAATAGACCTTTATGATGACGTATCCGCTTTTATTCTCAATAATCTCTTCATGAATGTTCAGTGGCAGTGATTTATCATATTCATAGTATGTTCTAAAATCCTGTTCGCACCTTAGAATCCTAATGTTCCAGAAGAAGCTTAACATTATGATTATAAAGAAGATGAGTGTTCGCCGAAGAAATCCCGGCTTAATCGTTCTTAATTTCCCTCCACCTTAGCTATGCTATAAGGATAATTTAATCCAAAAACAAATACTTTTCCACATTCACATAAGTAAAAACTAAAAATGTGTAGCTAATAGATTTCATGAGGGCGTGGGATTGGAGGTTATTAAGTGAATTATCGTATTTTGGGAAGAACCGGATTGAAGGTTTCTGAGATAGGTCTTGGGGGACACAAGTATAGACGTTTCCTTCCACCCGCCCCTGATAAGCGAGATAAAATAGATTATGAAGAAATTCATTGCAACCCAACCTATAAGAAATAAGATTCTTCGCTAAAAGAGCTTTATCGGAGCTTGAAACGGACTAAAATTTTAAGATAGTGTTTTCCAAATATTTTTTTGGTTTTGAGAGGAAGGATTCTCGAAGGTGAAACATAGAATAAACCCGCATAAATATAGGGAGAAGAGCGAAAAAGCTAAGAAAAAACACGGGATAATTAGCGGATGGACGCGTATTATACAAGTTGCTTCCATAATAGTTATTTTAGCCGCTTTAGTGGCAGTAATGCGCTTAAATGAACCTTTAGTAAACAGTGGTTCACATAATTATGAGGAGACCGCGCCGTTAGTTGACTCATCTAAAGCGGTTTTGATTGATGGCATAGCGTTTACGGATCCTAATCCTAGATTCACGGCGAGCATTAAGGAAATTCTGAGTAAAGCCAACATAAGTTTGGATATCTATGAGGGAGAAGAAGTGACCATAGATCTGCTTAGAAATATTGGTGGATACGGACTTATAATTCTTCGAGTTCACAGCGCAGTTGATGAACGACATGGTTTTCTATATCTTTTCAGCGCCGAAAAATTTGATAGCGAAGAATATAACTTGAGATATAGCAAAGAAGAACGCATGTCCGGTGCAGTTAGAGAGGGAAGAACCTTCAAGAATGAATCATACTTTGCTTTAAGAGCTGATCTGTTGGGATATTTGGGTAATAGGGGCTTAAATGGCTCAATCGTAATTTTGATGGGATGTAATGGAACGGGCTCCCAACAAGCAATAGACAAGCTTTTCGAGAGGGGGGTTAAAGCTATAATTGCGTGGGATGGCTATGTGGATTTAGATTACACGGATGAAATCATTGTGGAGCTTTTAAAGGCAGTTTATAGAGATCGTATGGATTTCCCTGAGGCTGTTGAAAAAGTTATGGATGATAGGGGAGCTGATCCAATCTGGAATAGTAGGCTTAAGTGTTTAATTAATTCTAATAATTAAGTTGAATTTTCTTTTGGAGGAATATTTTCTCGCCAACATCAACACCAAAGTATTTTGAAGCATCGGCTTGATTAACTGAAATCTCAAGGAAGTTGGAACTACCGATTATGGCGAGAGGCGTATGAAGTTGAACTTCACCGTACGCCGTGCATAGCTTAATGTTAAAAACATTCTCTCCAAATTTAATAGTTAGCTGATCGCCCTCTCTAATACCGAGAGATTTCATGTCGTCAAATGATATGTTTGTGATTATGTTTCCAAAGTCATCTATGTGGATTACTTCTCCCTCAATTAGGTCCTCAGAGATTTTTGGTTTAATGAAGCTCGGGGTTACTGGATTAAAAATTTCAGGTCCAAATTCCGATGGAGGAACACCCTTAGCTAGATACGCCGCTGCCGGACTGAATATGTCTCTGCCATGGAATGTTCTTGATATTTCTTTAAGCATGTATTTTGGATTCTTAATTACGTAAATGTGTTTGATGCCTTCTCTTTGGGCTGAGAGCATTAAAACTCCATTATCTGGGCCAACGTAAAGGCTTTTTTCGTATTCAACTAGTATTGGACGTCTTTCCGTGCCAACGCCGGGATCAACAACAGCTACATGGATTGTTCTCTCAGGAAAGTAGCGGGCGGCTCGCGCAAGCAGGAAAGCGCCCATACGAATGTTAAATTTTCTAACTTCGTGGCTTATGTCGATTATGCATGCTTCCGGACATATCGATAATATGACTGCTTTCATTTCGGCTACGTAGGAGTCCCTTAAGCCGAAGTCTGAAAGTAATGTGATTATTGGGCGCTTAAGCATACTTAATCACGTAATTTTTCTACCACATCTCAAGTATGAGTTTACGTGCATCCTCCTCTGATACGGGTCTTGGATTCTTATCTAGTAGGCGCTTAAAGGTGAGAAGCTTATTTGCGATTCTTTCGAGATCCGATTTTGGGACGCCTATATCCCTTAATCTTTTTGGCGCATTGAGATCTTCCAGGAGGTTTAGTAGCTTCTCGAAGATTAATGCACCTAATTCTTCGGGGCTTTTCGCCTTATCTTTTAAGTTGGCATCTATAGCATCGGCTATTAGCTTTATTTTGTGCCTTATCACTGGCATATTGAATTTAAAGGCGTAGGGTAAAGAGAGAGCGCATGATAATCCATGTTGAATCCCATATGTTACGCAAAATGAGTAGGCGAGAGCATGTGCTAAACATACCCAGGAATTTATGAATGCCATGCCCGCTATTAGGGCGCCTAGGCTCATGCCAACCCTGCTCTCAACACTGCCTTCCTCATAGGCTTTCGGCAGATTTTCGAATATGATTTTGATTGATTGTAGGGCTAAAGCGTCAGTTATTGGATTAGCATTAACAGCCATTAACGCCTCTAAAGCGTGACTTAATGCATCTAGACCCGTTGAAGCCGTTAATCTTTTAGGCATACTGTAAGTCAATTTCGGATCTACGATAGCTACGTCCCCAAACATGTGAGGACTTATTATGGCGGATTTAGCTTCTTCCTCCAATAAAGTGATAACAGCAACATGAGTGACCTCAGATCCTGTTCCAGCGGTTGTTGGTATGAGAATTTTTGGCACTCCAGGTTTTTCAACAAGATTAACGCCAACATATTTCCTGATGGCCCCGGGATTCGTTATAGCTATTGATGCAACCTTAGCCATATCTAAAACGCTGCCTCCGCCAACACCCACCACTAAATCATAATTTTCTCTTCTAGCTGCTTCGGTAACTTTCTCCGCTACTTCTATGCTTGGTTCCGCCTCAACCTCGCTAAAAATATTCACGCTTAAGCCCTCCTTCAGAAGATTCCTCTCAATTCCTTCCGTAATATTGAGGCGTCTTAAGTTGTTATCGGTGACAAGCAGAATTTTATTTCCTCCCAGAGCTTTGGCTTCTAAGCCAACGGTTTCTGAGGAGTTAATTCCGAAAACTATCTTTCTAGGTAACTGGAAATTGTAAATTTTTCCAATAATATTCTTTAGATCTAAACTCATATGATGGAACCCTATCCTACATTAATTAAGATTGTTTTTATTTTTATTGATTTTAAGAGTTAAAGCATATTAGTGCGCTTAGTAGTTATGGCGGTAGAGGCTCTTCCCCGTCGATCTTAATATCTATAACAGTGGTTTCACCAGCCTTAACCGTCCTTAAGCCCTCCTCCAGCGCCGGTCTAAGCTGGCTTAATTTTTCAACGCTTAGTCCATAACAGCCAAATGCCTCAGCAATCCTTGCGAAGCTTGGGTTTTTTAAGTCAACGGATATGAATCTTCCACCATAGGAGTCTCTTTGATGATGCTTTATTGTGCCTAGCGCTCCATCATTGAATACGCATATTAATATTGGTGCTTTCTCTTGAATGGAGGTTGAGAGTTCATGCATACTCATGTAGAATCCTCCATCACCACATATGGCAACAACATTCCTTCCATATTCTCCAATAGCTAATCTACATGCTATGGCCGCTGGTATAGCGTATCCCATGGGACCGAAGCAGCCAGACTGTATCCATGTGTAGGGTTCATAAATTTCTAGGAAGGTTGAAGCCCACAGTTTATTATTTCCGGCATCAAGCGTAAAGACTGTTTCCCTGCTGCATGCTTTACGTATCTCAATGCAAACTCTATGGGGTTTTATCAGCGAATTATCTGATAATGATTTGGTGAACCAAGGAGATCTTCTCCATTCCTCTTTAGCTCGCTCTATAAAATTAAGCCATTCTTTTCGCTTCTCTTTCCCGAGCTCACGTAATTCCTTAACTCTTTCTAGCAGTTTTGCTAGAACCTTTTTTGCGTCGCCTACTATGCTTACTTCCACCGGATAATTTCTTTCAATAACTTTGGGATCAATGTCAACATGGATTAGTTTAGCTAATGGGTTTATGTTACTCCAATGTCTAGTACTTAAGGCAGCAAATCTACATCCGATGGCAAATATCAAATCAGCTTCAGCAAGAATCCTATCATTAAATGATGGCGCATGCACACCCATTCTACCAATTGATAGGGGATTATCTTCTGGAAATGAACCCCTACCATTAAATGTTGTAGCTACTGGAATATCTAAGTATTCAGCAAACTCCATTAGCTCTTTGCAAGCTCGACTAGAATAATGTAAACCGCCGCCCGCTATGATAACCGGTCTAAAAGAATTGATGAGAAGTTCGAGCGCTCTATCTATAGCATGTGGATCGCCGCATGGATTAGGTGGAGAAAGAATACGTGTTATTCCGTGAAAGTGCTTCTCTTCATCAAAGTCTATATGTTGATTTTGAACATTTAGTGGCAGGTCTACATGTACAGGCCCAGGTCTACCCCATGTGGCGGCTTTAAAAGCCTCTCTTAAAATTTCCACAGTTCTCTCCGGCTTCACCAACATTGTTGACCATTTTGTTATAGATGAGAAAATAGCGACATGATCAATTTCTTGAAAGGCTCCTTTGCCCAGATAATTTAGGGGTTGCTGCCCGGTGAAGACGATTACTGGCGTGCTATCGGTCCATGCGGTTGCAATGCCAGTTAACAGATTTGTTGCACCGGGACCTCCAGTTCCATCGCATACTCCAAGTTTACCAGTAAACTTTGCGTAGGCATCAGCCATATAGGAGGCTGACTGCTCATGTCTAACTAGAACATGCCTTATAGATGAAGAATAGAGACTATCATAAAGCGGACATATTTGGGAGCCGGGTATGCCGAAAATGAAATCCACGTTCACAGCCTCTAGGAATTTAACCACTAAGTCTGAAACCCTCAGCTTCATTGAAAATCCTCCTTCTTGAAGATTATTTACTGCGCTTATTAAATTTGTTAACTAAATATGCTCCGCCTTCATTCTCAAGTTTTGAGTCAAAAAGTTAAAATTGTTCGGTATCTTCATTCAGTATGAATCATAAGGGAAGAGAGCAGGCATTATGGAGAGTAAGAAGTATAGAAACTTTCTTGAAGCTGAATCTAAGAGAGCTCCAATAGAGAAGAGACGATCTAACTCAGAAGAACGCTTCTGGATATTATGGAAGGAAAAAGTAGACAGAGCTACCATTGAAAGGGGAACATCTGATATTATTGATTCATTATATTTCGGCGAGGATTTATCGAGAACCGTTGTTATAGATCGCAAGGTTGCCAGAATAATTCAGGAACGGCTCAAAGGATTGGAGGAGGAAAATATACGTCTTCATAAGCGAGTGAGAATTATGAAGATTATAATATATGGGCTTATGTTAGTGGCGTCAGTAGCGGTTATAGCGCTACTTTTGGGGAGTTGAAATAATTGTTACGAAATAAGATAATTGATTTAGAAAAAGAAATAATGGAGCGATTCGTCGCCAATGAAGAAGCCGTTAAAATGCTTGTGTTAAATCAGCTACATCCACGCTCAACAACACTTATACGTGCACCTAGAGGAGTTGGGAAATCAACCCTCATGCTTTTGCTTCTTAAGGGCATAACTGGT
>CAZOWB010000072.1:0-6401 GCA_964583315.1 uncultured Candidatus Bathyarchaeia archaeon
AGAATTAAAGACTTTGAAAAAGGTTAAACTCTGATTTTATTCGGTAAATCCTCTATCTTAATTTCTTCTTGTATTTTGTTTTGCATATCCCTCAAAACTACTTTTCCCCCTCTAATTTCTCTAGGTCCAACTATAATCACGTGGGTTACTTCTCTCCTGTTAGCATCTGAGAGCGCACGTGAAAGGGATCGTCTCATTGTTTCAATCTCAGCTGTTATACCGCTTCTCCTGAGCATCACGGAGATTCTAAAGGCGTCAGCTATTGTGCTTTCATTAATTGGAACTATAAGAACCTTTGGGGCTTCAGGTTTTGGCGGACTAACACCTTGCTTCTCCATTGCGAGCATTATTCTATCTATGCCCAACGCGACTCCGACAGCTGGTATTCTAGCACCACCAAAAAGCTCTATGAGCTTATCGTATCTCCCGCCGCCGCCGACAGCAATATTTAATTCAGGCACATAAGCCTCAAAGATTATTCCGGTATAATATTCTAGGCCTCTGGCGAAGCCCGCCTCGAAATAAAATTTCGCTCTCAAATCTCCATATTCAACTAGATCGATAATCTCACTCATGTTTCTCAAAGAGTCTAAAGCAACCGGATAATCTTTCACGGCTTTAGATATTTCATTAATAATCGAATTTTTCTCGTATCCTTTTATCTCAAAGAGAGATCCTAGAGTTTTCAGACACTTACTTGATGCGCCATATTCCTCAGCGAGTTTTAGGGCTTTACTTCGCTCTTTTTTATCTAATAACTGCATAATTGTATTTTGTTTATCCTCTGATATTCCTTCGCTTTCAAATATGCCACGTAAAATTCCTATGTGATTGATCTTTATTATGCAATTCTTTAAGCCTACAACTTCCAGAAGGTTGCTTGTTACATCTAGAATTTCAGCGTCTGCTTCAGGATTATTTGAGCCTATTAGCTCATAATTTGCCTGCCAAAACTCACGGTATCTCCCAAGTTGAGGTTCATCATAGCGGTATAGACTCCCAACGGAGAATAGTCTTATTGGTTTTGGAGCGCTAACCATTTTTGTCGCAACGAGCCTAGCTATGGAAGCTGTGAACTCAGGTCTTAAGGCAACCTTCCTGCCACCTAAATCCTCAAAAACATACATGCGCTTTCTATTTTCTTCACCGATCTTAGCGGCTAGTAAGTCGTAATGTTCGATTACTGGCGTAATAACTTCCTCGTAACCATACAATCTAGCTAATCTTCTAGCATTTTCCTCAATGAATCTAAGCTTCCGAGCTTCTTCTGGAAGGAAGTCCCTCATCCCACGTACGGTTTGACGGAAATTTGGACGCAAGTAAGTCAGCCTCGTAAGTGCGTGGCAAACACACATTAAATGTACTATGGAAAATAAAAAATTTCTCAAATTGTAATGTTTCGGACTCAGGAGCGGGAAAAGATCGTCATCCAGATTTCTGCGTCCACGTACCTCGATCTCCTCATCGTCCAAGAAAATTAAGGGATAAATAAGGATATGAATTTTTCGCAGATCATCAGCGATTAAATTAGATTCGAGATCGTGCGCCTTTGCTTTTTTCATACATTTTCTCTAGCGTCCAACGTATCGCCGACCGTAGCTCTCGTTCTCTACGGGGTGTAACATTTCTGACGATTATCTCACGAATTATATTTCCATCCGTTTTAACATCGAACGAGAGGGCTTTATCTGGCATAAGCTCGCCCCTTCTGACAGCTTCCTGATCAACATCACGCATTTTAACTAAAACCTTCCCGATTAAAAACGCCTCAAAAGGTGGAGTATTAACGTCAAATTTTTTATCTGCCTCTGGAATTACGCTTAAATTTCCGTTCTTAACATATAAGTTTGCTAGAAGTTCGCCTCCGCTAGTCTTTAATGGAATAACCCTTGCTCCCTCCTCAACTGTAATAGTTGATGTTGTAGCTCTAACTGTTTCTGGTGGGGCAATTTCCTCAACTTTCCTAAAGCTTTTCTCAAGTAATAGATTGTTAACGAATTCTAAGAGAACTTTCAATCCCTCAATCTCAGATTCCAGATCTTTTATTCTCTTCTCCAAGATTTCTCGAAGTTCAGCTACTTTTCTTAGTTTTTCTTCATCCATCTTTGAGGCTTCCAAAAATTGTTAAAGGTTGCTTTCAGCTATAAAGTAGGAGAACCCCGATATATTTTTAATTATTAGTTGACAAAAATATCTTAGGTGCATTTAATGCAGATAAGCGTTTATATTTTGGTTGAGGTTGAAAAGGGGGAACCTTGGCGAATAGCGTCTGAAATATCAAAGATTGAGGGAATTAAGACGGCGCATACTGTGACCGGACAGTACGACGTAATAGTTTATGCCGAACTTGATAGCCTAGAAACTCTGAAGACTGTTATAAAAAAGATACATGGGATAGAAGGCGTCCAACATACCCAAACAGCTGTCTGCATACCATGAAAAGATTTTGAAAATAAACACTTACACTTTAATTTTTATTTTTTTAGGAAAATAATTATGCCGTCTCTGAGAGCGACTAGAAGGGAAGATGTCAAGTAAAAGCTCATTAGCTGTTTGTCGTAGATGCGTCTAACAGTCCCCACGTTAAGCTCCGTCCGGTTCCCATCGAATGCATCTGCTTAAAAGATAATTTTTGGCGCCTGAATTAAGAATGATTTAAAAGATTACACTTCCAACAGAGTATAAGTTGCTCGAGGACGCTGGGCGAATATTTAGCTTTCGTCGTGCTTCAGGAAAGGAGAAAGGCGATTATCAAGGTTTCTTCTTTAATGATTCTGATGTTTACAGCAATACCATATTATGTATGAGCTAACAGGGGAAGAAGAATCTATAACAGTCTGAATAAGATCTCCCGAAAAACTATCTTAACATGCTTAATTGATTAAGTGTCCCGATAAATGTTCCATCAAGCAGATAAATTTCAGATTCATCGAAAATTACGCTACCAGATCGAAGAATCGGGCCTAGGAAATCTCTAAAAATCGCGTCTCTAGCTATCGTGGATCTATTTATTGCTCTTCCACCCAGAAAATCATTGAAGGACGGCATTATCAAAAGATTTTTAACTCTAGGTTCAATAGAGAATTTGAATTTAAGCACTGCTTCCGGATTCTCACCCTTCTTAAACTTTATTCTATAATGTCTAAGCATAGATCGAGTGAGTATCGTCCTGTCGCATGGAGCCCTAACCCAAACTTGGTTGATTATGCGGAAACCAATTGGATCTTTAAAAACTATGGTTGGATGAATATGTCCTATAACTAAAGTTTCGCATCCTAGCATTTTAATATCCGGCCACGTATGACCGTGAAATAATCCTACACTTCCAATGATTATTCCCTTCTGAGATACTAGGTCAATGCCTTCAGGTAGTAAAACCTCTATGTTTCCATCATGGTTGCCTGGCACAACCTTTATGCAGGGAACCTTTTTGCGAAGTTTTTCAAAAAAGACTGGTATATCGCGCCATTCCTCAAGCTCGATTTTTTCAATAGTGTGCTTTACATCACCTAAAACAATTAAACAATCTGGTTTCTCTAGCGAGATTATATGTTCGAGTCTCTTCAAAAGTTTAGTTGTCTGAGAGGGAATATGAACTCCCTCATCTGACAGGGTTGCCTCCCAACCTAAATGTATATCTGCTATGACTAGAGATTTCTCTGAATTATTTTCTATTATGAGGGCTGCATAGGGGCTTACAGGCTTAAGCAATGTGGAAGTTTTTCCAGTCATGGATGGCCGCTCGTCTAAGCGCTTCCTTCCATTTTAATTAAAGAAATTATTTCATCAAAAATATTCTCGTTTGCGGAGGCTATAATTGAGAAGCGATTAATCTCAGTAAGTGGAATATTCGGGATTTCCTCGCCACTGGGTTGAAGAAGGATGCCGCCTGCCTCTCTGATTATGAGCATTCCAGCTGCAAAATCCATTGTTCTAAGCTTTCCACGTAGATCAATATACGCATCTAAGAAACCGGATGCAACATGGCATATTTCTAGAGACGCTGAGCCGAGAGCCCTTAAACCCCTAACTCGCTTCGTAATTGGCGTGATCTTTCTTAAAGCGTTTAGGCTCCTAGTGATGTTGACGCTTACGATGGCTTCCTCAAGGCTCTTAATATCGGATGGCTTGATCGATCGGCCATTATATTTGGCACCTTCCCTTCTCTCAGCCGAATATATTCCGCCGTCATACAAGTCTATTACTACAGCAGCCTCTAAGTCGTTTATCCATTCACTTGATGACATGGCGAGTGAGGCTGAAGCGAATTTTATGCCTCTCATGGCATTATTTGTTCCATCAACGCCATCAATAATTAGGTAAAATTTCGGTGAACCACCAATCCTTCTGACACCGTACTCTTCACCAATGAAAACGCATGATAATCCCTCATTCTCTAAGTATCGAAGAACTACTTTCTCAGAGATGCTATCTATGAGTCTTGTTTTGTCGCCCCCAAAGCCCGAGCCAACAATCCTCCTGGCTTCGGTGGTTCCAAGCAGTGGATGGACAGCTGAATAGATTTCTTTAGCGAGCTTCGTTAAAAGACTAAGTCTCCAGCTCATTCGCTCACCACAAATGTTCTCACATTATAGCAATTAATAAGCGGATTGCCCACTTAATATATGCTCCTAATAGTAGTAATGTTAAGCTTATATGTGTAGATAAAGCTTAAAAGCTTAGGGAGGAATTATTTTGTCTGAGGCTGAGAAGAAGAAAAAATATTACTATTATGAGAAGAAGGAGAAGAAGGCTGAAGAGGTAAAGAAAAGCAAGCGCGAAGCAGCGGAAGAGTAAAATCTTGGTGCCAGTTAATTTATTTCCGGCTTTCCCTAAGAAATCTAGGTATGCATCTTTCATCCCTTATTGGATTAAATTCTTCAAGTTCTGACGCGTCTACTGGTGTCACGATTCTAGAGACCATTCCGTGAAGACTGTAGGGGAGCCTAATAAGCCTCATGCCGCCCGACGTCACCCACTCATCTATCATGAAGCCCTTTTTCTTTATTTGCTTAGCAAATTCGTTGCGCTTTCTGTAGCTCCATTCAAAAACGTCTTCGTCGAAGACATGTATATGGAAGCCTCTGCCAGAGTAAACGATCCTTAGATTAGAAAATATTTTAGATAGCTCTTCATAGAGCCTTATTGTTTCATTTTTAACCATTTCAAGCTCTATTTCGCAAAAGCTTAGTCCCTGGTGTCTGCGCATTTTGTCCTCAAGCGAGCCATGGATTGGGCATGTTAGATTTTCCGGATCCAAATCGAAGGCCATCTCCTGACCGAGAATTCGCCCGTTCTCATCGTAAACATTCCTGTCATAATAGACTGATTCTGGAAGAAATTCTAGTATCCAGTTTTTAACATCCTCTAGGCTTTCATAATCATCTATTAGAATGGTTGTTGAAGCGTCTTCCTTGTATTCGGGCGGATAGATTTTGGTGTGTCTTCCAATTATTACGGCAAAGACGATTTTTCCACCCCAATTCCTAAGCCAATCTTCAACCCTCTCAATTCTAAATTCTTCACTATAAAATTGCCTTCTCTCTTCAAGGGTTGAGTAGCGCATTCCCTTGGGTAAATGATAGATGTTCAATATTAATCCCTATGGAATTTATCTAGCCTTGCCTAAATTGTTCCAGACTCCCAGCTTGAAATGTATCTCTTTTGCTCTTCAGTCATCTCATCAATTTCTATATTCATGGATTTCAGTTTTAACTTTGCAACGGTCTCGTCGATTTCTTTAGGCACCCTATAGACTTTCGGTTCCATTTTAGGATTTTTAGCTAGGTATTCAACGCATAGGGCTTGGTTTGAGAATGACATGTCCATAACTTCTGATGGATGTCCCTCGGCTGATGCTAGGTTCACCAGCCGCCCCTCAGCCAGAAGGTAAATTCTTCTGCCATCTTTTAGTGTGTATTCTTCAAGGTTTGGTCTAATAGTTCTCTTTGACACGGAGATCTCTTCGAGATCTGGTATGCTTATCTCAACATTAAAGTGTCCGCTATTAGCGAGAATTGCTCCGTTCTTCATTTTGAGCATATGCTCTTTTCGTATGACATTTATGTTGCCAGTTGTTGTTACGAATATGTCGCCTATGGATGCAGCCTCCTTGATTGGCATGACTTGAAAACCGTCCATGACTGCTTCAAGTGCACGTAATGGATTAACCTCAGTAACTATCACGTTTGCGCCCATTCCTTTAGCTCTTAAGGCTAAGCCGCGTCCACACCAGCCGTAGCCGCAGACAACAAACTTTTTCCCAGCTAATAGAACATTTGTCGCCCTTAGGATTCCATCTATGCTGCTTTGACCTGTTCCATAACGGTTGTCGAATAAGTATTTCGTGTAGGCATCGTTTACGGCTATAATTGGATACTTTAAAACGCCTTTCTGAGCCA
>CAZOWB010000073.1:0-6350 GCA_964583315.1 uncultured Candidatus Bathyarchaeia archaeon
GGCTATTAAATGGCAGTATTGCCCTCCAAAATCGAGCACTAATATGGTATCATATCGCATAGAATTTGATGTCTCCCCAAAACTTAAAAGAATTTTGTCACAGTATTCTCTCACTATTAAAAATTTAGTAAATTTCTGTCTAAAAATTAACTGTATAGTTTTCCGTAGGGTTTATGGGATAGAAGAACTAATTTGGTGAAGTTTTTGCTCATTATCTCTTTCACGCTTATTTCTGGATTAAAGTATTTAGAGAATTCCTCGACTAAGTCTTTTATTAGCTGAAGATCTCTTTCGTCGACATCCATGACTTTAGCTTCTTTCCCAAACGTGTTTAATTCTACCTCGAACGTAAATTGCGCCTCCATGCATACCTATAGCCACAAACTTCGCGTCATACTCTTCTTTTTGCATATTTATTTAAGCCTAAAACGAGTATTATGCCTCCCGCCATGTATTCGCCCAGAAAAATCCTATGGAACTCCGCCGATAACCATTACTGAATTTTTGTTCTTGTATCCTTTCATGTGGATTCCAACGCGGAAGCCAGCATCGCCCTTAACGAAGATTTTTCCTCCCCTCATTGAATAGCCGGAGACGTCGCCTACATTTCCATATACAACTATTAGGCCGTCGTTCATGGTGTTTCCACATCCATCTTGAGCATTCCCATAAACGAGTATCCTCTGTCCATTCATAAAGACTCCCAAATCGTTGCCAGGTGTTTCATAAATCTTAATTTCTAAAGGATTCCTTGAAAGCAATGTTTAAGGGAAGTTATAAGGAAGCTGATAGAATATTCTCGAGAATAGAAAAGTATATTGCCACAATGGTATTTACTAAGGAGCTAGATCCAAACGTAGCGTCGGTTTTAAGACTTATACTTGATGCCTCAAGGAGAATACTGGAATACAGTCGAAATATTGCTGAAGTAACCCTGAATAGAACTATTGAAGAAATGATTTCATCACAAAATGAAAACTTGTAAGTTACCCTGACTAACTTATCATCCTGATAGGGATAGAATAAATTTTAAAAGAGAAAAATTAGATTCTAAAGAGAGAGGATGCTTATGAATTCTAGGGAACGTGTAATTTTAGCATTAAATCATGAAGAGCCAGATAGAGTTCCCCTTGATTTAGGAGGAAGTCCAGTAACCGGAATGCATGTTAGCACAGTGTATGCATTAAGACAAGCCTTAAAACTGGATCCTCCTGGCACGCCAGTTAAGGTGATAGAGCCATACCAAATGTTGGGAGAAATTAAACCGGATCTTTGGGAAGCATTAGGAGTTGATGTTGCAGGATTAAGTAGCCAAATAACGATGTTTGGTTTCAAAAACGAAAAATGGAAGCCTTGGAAACTATTTGACGGCACGCCAGTTTTAGTGCCTGAAGGATTTAGCACGGAGCCAGATGAGGAAGGCAATTTTCTAATGTATCCGCAGGGTGATCGTAATGCTCCTCCTTGCGCGCGTATGCCCAAAGGCGGTTTTTACTTCGATGCCTTAGACCGTCAAGAGAGGCCGCTAGACTGGAATAAGCTGGATCCTAAAGAAAATATTGAGGAATTTGGACCGATTTCCAGTGAGGGGCGCGAATATTACCGGCGTGAAGCCGAACGATTATATAGTCAGACAGATAAGGCTATACTAGCTAATTTTGGGGGAACCAGTTTCGGAGACATTGCTCTTGTGCCCGGATTACAATTAAAGCATCCTAAGGGTGTTAGAGGCGTTAAGGAATGGTATTTATGTCATGTTAGACGCCCTGACTACATTTACAAGGTTTTTGAACTTCAATGTGAAATTGCTTTAGAAAACTTAAGGAAGATCTACAAAGTTGTTGGGAATAGGGTGCAAGTGATATTTGTTAGCGGAACAGATTTTGGAACCCAAAATGGCCCGATTATGTCAAGGAAAACTTACCGGAAGCTATATATGCCTTTCCATAAACGCATTAACAATTGGGTGCATGAAAATACTGAGTGGAAAACGTTCATTCACTCCTGTGGATCAATAGAACCATTGATCACAGACTTCATTGAAGCTGGTTTTGATATCTTAAATCCGGTACAGACTTCAGCCGCAAACATGGATCCGCAGATGCTTAAAATAAAGTATGGGAAGAAAATTACTTTTTGGGGCGGTGGCGTAGATACCCAACGAACCTTACCATTTGGCACTCCTAATCAGATTCAGAATGAGGTTTGCGAAAGAATTCGAATCTTTGCTCCTGGAGGAGGATTCGTCTTTAATACAATACATAATGTTCAACCTAGAGTTCCTATAGAAAATGTTTTGGCAATGTATAAGGCGGTTCGAGATTGCGGAGTATATCCAATTCGGTGAGATGAATTTAAATTTAATCGAATAAAATAGTTAGTTAAAAGCAAATATTTTTCTCTAAAAAGCCAAAGATAATAAGCATCCTGACTTATATTAGCGGAGATCGTCAGAGATGATGAACGTATCGTGAATAGAAGAGTTGCATGGCTACTGACCCAGCTTCTTAGGATATTCTTTAGTTTCTATTCATCCACCATGAATTACAGGTATTATTGTTATTTCATCTCCATCTTTAACTTCGACTTCTAGTCCACCTAACACGCTTATTTCTTTACCATTAATAAGTATGATAGTGTTTGGACGTGGATCTTTAAGCTCCGGATCTATTAGAAGATTCTCCAGATTTTTTGATTCTTCAGTTATTTTTGATACGACATCTTTGAGCCTTGTTCCCTCATCTAGTTCCATTGTTACTTCATCCTTTCCGTAGGCTTTTTTCAGTAATCCTAACATCCTTACTTTAACTCTCATATTCAACTCAGTCCTCCCAATTTTCCTTACTGTATGAAAAATTCAAGAACATATTCTCTTCTACAAGTCTCTTAAAATCTTCATCGTTGTTTAATTTGAATAAATGGCTTTTACATTTGCAGTCTGAGGAGCCAAATCCTTTCACTGGCAAACCTATCTTATTAATTTCTTTAGCCATTCGACATTCTTCTCTCCTTGGGGCTACTTTGTAGAGAATATTAACTATTTTCGTGTTTTCATCTTCAAGCAAATAGTCTATATGCCAAAACTTCTTTTTATTTCTTCTAAGGTGTCGGGTTATTCTTTTTTCTAGGCCATTTTGAGCTGAACCAACATATGCGTAAATTCCACTATCAAACATTAAAGCGCCAAGTGAACCAACTTTAATGGTCACTGGTTTTTTGATTAGGATCACTAGGATATATATGCCTCTCGTTTTAAACCACCCGCACACAAATAATTAATAAAATCTTAACCTTCATATATTAGAGGAGACATATAGACTTGCTGTGTCAGAGATACCTATCTTAATAAGGAAAGCTGAAGAGAAGGATTTAGAGGATCTTTATAGGATAGAAATCGAATGTTTTCATGGGGAAGCTTTTCCCTTTTCGTATATAAGACGATTCATAAGAGACCCAAAATTTATCACGCTTGTGGCAGTTTCATCTAATAAGATAGTTGGTTTCATTGTTGGCTCCATTGAAAAATTTAAAGATGATGTAGTTGGGCATATATATTCAATCGATGTTAAGCCAGAATGTAGAAGACGGGGCATAGGTTCACGTTTACTTAACTCCGTTGAAGAGATTTTGAAGAGGATTGGAGCTAAAACGTGCTATTTAGAGGTAAATGTAAATAACGCGGTAGCAATAAAATTTTATCTTAAGCACAACTATAGGTTCTTTGAATCCCTCAAAAACTACTATGGCATAGGAAAAGATGGAATTAGACTTATAAAGAAATTAGAATTTTAGATGAATGCTTAAAGTTAATTCCAAAAGGGGAATTTGGTTCCCACACATATATTAATTTAAATAAACACTCTCTCATTAAAAGAGACATAACAATTATATTTCTAAATTTTTTTATGAATTTGCAATTAATAGGTAGAGAAGCGAATGTAAATGGAAACCAGAAGAGAACTCCCGAGAAACTTTCTTTTACTTTGTTTTATGGGCGCCTTTGCCATATTTAGCTCAACAATGTCTAAATCTCCAACTCTCTCATGGTTTTCAAAGTTTCTCGGCGCAAACGATTTTGAAATAGGGTTGATTGCGGCGGCAAGCACGGTCACTGGAATATTTGTTAATGTGATGGCTGGCTCCCTTTCTGACGTCTATGGTAGAAGAAAAATGCTAATTGTTTCCGGATTAATTTTCGCTTCAGCACCATTCCTTTATCTCTCTGTAACCGAAATCTGGCAATTAATTCTATTTAGAATATATCATGGATTTGCAACTGCAATATTTATGCCCGTCTCCTTAGCTTATATAGCAGATATGTTTTCCTCCCACAGAGGAGAATTTATGGGAGTTTTCTCCTCTTCAACCATGATTGGTAGGCTTCTAGCTCCAGTAGCCGCAGGCTTTCTGGTTTCCATTAATTTTCTAGCTCCCTTTCAGCTAGCTTATCTCGTCTGTGGAATTGTAGGTCTTATAGCCATGTTTTCTTCATTTCGAATAAAGCCTGTAGCCCGCAGAGAAACTATTGAAGAATCAAAGACGAATGTGATTAAAGGCTTAAAAACAGTCGTCAAAAATATTAACATTATTGTTGTTAGCTCAGCTGAGGCGGCTACGTACTTTAGTATGGGTGCTATCGAAACTTTCATGCCAATTTACTCCGATATTATTGGAATTGAAAAGTGGGTAACTGGACTCCTCATGAGCTTACAAATATTAACTATAGCCCTTTTCAGACCGATCGCCGGTTTACTTTCAGATAGATATGGGAGAAAACTATTTATAATAGCCGGTCTAGTGGTTTCAGCGGTAAGTTTACTTCTTTTTCCCTTTACAAACAATTTTCTCGGCTTATTACTAGTGATGATAATGTATGGATTTGGGGTATCACTAACCACTTCTTCAACCTCTCCATTAATATCAGAAATATCATCAAAGACAACACTCGGCTCGGGAATAGGAGCTTTAGAAACAATAAAAGATATTGGTCATGCTACTGGTCCAATAGCAGCGGGATTTTTCATAGAAATATTAGGGTTTTTCCCAGCCTTTCTGATTATAACTTTAATTTTAATTTTGACCCTAATAACTATATATGGTAAGCTAAAGGTGTAATTTTTTCTTTTAGTAGAGGAAGGTTATAAACCTTTTAAGTGTAGTCGTTCAGAGATATATTGAAGAAAATTGAGGAGAGAATGTAAATTTGGTTTATTGTGTGAGTTGCGGTAAGGAATTATCAGAGGATATGAATTACTGCCCCTACTGCGGTACGTTGCAAAAGGGCATTACGCGAAAAGAGTATGAAGTTTCATCAGACGATCTAATTAAGAAGATTAAAGAGTTAATTCATAAGGGAAACGTCACCAAGATAATAGTGAAAAACGAGAAGGATGAAACTCTTCTTGAAATGCCTGTAACTGTTGGGTTAATAGGGGCTTTACTTGCACCTTGGGTTGCTGCCTTAGGGGTTATAGCAGCTCTGGCGACAAAATGTAAAATAATAGTTGAAGAAGAGAAGAATAATTAGATTGAAAAACTATGGTGCATGGTTATGCTTGAATTAAGGATTGGTCATAGAGGAGCGAGGGCATACGAACCTGAGAACACATTACGTAGTTTTAGAAGAGCATTAGAGCTAGGTGTAAACGCCATCGAATTCGATGTTAGAAGAACTAAAGATGGCGAATTAGTAGTCATACATGACAATAAAGTTGATAGAACAACGGATGGTAAAGGCTTAGTTAATGAACTAACGCTTAAGGAAATTAAAGAGTTAAATACTGAAAAGGGTGAAAAAATACCAACTTTAGAGGAAGCGCTTGATTTTCTCGACAGAAAAGTCAAGCTACTCATAGAATTAAAAGAGACTGGATTTGAAGATAAGGTCTTAGAGGTCATTAAAAGTAAAGGTCTAGAGGACAATGTGATAATAATATCCTTCCATGAGGAAGCTCTAAGAAGAATTAGAGAATTAAGTGATAAAATTGAAACCGGTTTAATTTATGTTAAACACAAAAATCCAATAAAAGCAGCCCTATCATTAAAAGCGCAGTATTTACTTCCATTATATAGATTTACGCACTCAACCTTGATAAAGAAGGCTCATGAGAACGGTTTAAAGGTTATCGTTTGGACAATAAACACCCTAGAAGAAGCACAAGAATACGCTAGGAAGGGCGTCGATGGCATAGCCAGCGATAAACCGGACATACTGAAAATGGTGAAATAAAATTGAAATTATACCTTGTTAAGCCTCTAATCTTTAGTGTATGCCAGTATTTATGCGCAGAGTTTTTATTTCAAATGGATTAAGCTTCAACAAAACTTTACTATTCTGAATCTTAAGCGCC
>CAZOWB010000074.1:0-6332 GCA_964583315.1 uncultured Candidatus Bathyarchaeia archaeon
TAAGCCAATAGATGATAACGTGCTTATACCGATAACTTCATTATCAATTCTCTTATTGGCTAAGGTTTTCGCACCATGGTCACTAACTATATGAAAAATTATGTTTTATCTTTTGATTGAGGCATAGAAGACATTACTCCTGACTAAATCATCAACCATCCATCTATCAATTTGCATAACTTTTACCTATACGTGTCTTTATAAGTAAGAGAATAGTGAATTATTTATTTTCCCTAAATTTAGCTAAGGTTATATTTATCTGTGCAATTATTCACATATCCAATAATAAAGGAGTCTTATGGAGGGTATGGTTGTTTGTTTGTTGAGATTCGCTGGCATGGTAGAGGTGGACAAGGCATTGTAACGGTGAGTCGATTGCTCGCATCCGCGGCTTTATTGGATGGCAAGTATGCGCAGGCTTTTCCAGAGTTTGGTCCAGAGCGTAGAGGCGCCCCGGTTACAGGCTACACAAGGATATCTGATGAGCCAATAGTCATACATAGCCAAATATATAATCCAAACATTGTGGTTGTCGTTGATCCAACACTTATTGGCAGGGTTGACGTAACTAAGGGCCTTACTCCAAAAGGCTTGATTGTAGCGCATTCAGAAAAGGATCCAGAGGAGCTCAGGAAGGATTTAGGCGTAAGTGACGCGAAGGTTTACACGGTTAACGCCATGAGGATAGCACTTGACATATTAGGGAGACCAATCTATAATACTGCCATGCTCGGCGCTCTCCTAAGAGTCACGCCTTTAGCCAAAATGGAGTCACTGTTTAAGGTAGTAACTGAAAGGTTTCCGGGAACAATTGGCGAGAAAAATATTGCTGTTATAAAGAGGGCTTATGAGGAGGTTCAGGGGATTGAGTGAGAAAAAATTAGGCTGGAAATCTCTTCCGATAGGCGGATACCTCCTTGAACCAGGTTCAGCAATGAAATATAAAACTGGAGACTGGAGAGCGTTTAGACCAGTTATAGATCAGGAGAAGTGTGTAAATTGTCTCTTATGCTGGATCTACTGCCCAGACTCAGCTATAATTAGACTCGAGAAATTTGTTGAGGTAAACTATGATTACTGTAAAGGTTGCGGGATATGCGCAAATGAGTGCCCAGTAAAATGTATAACTATGGTTGAGGAGAGAAGATAAAATGGCGAAAGTTATCGGCTTAACGGGAGATGAGGCTGTAGCCTACGCTGTCAAGCAATGTAATGTTGACGTTGTAGCTGCCTACCCGATTACGCCACAAACCATAATGGTTGAAGTAATCAGCGAATACGTCCATAATGGGGAAATAAATGCCGAGTTTGTATGCGTTGAGTCAGAACACTCAGCTATGTCTGCATGTGTAGGTGCAAGTCTAACGGGTGCCAGAGTATTCACTGCTACAGCAAGCCAAGGCTTAGCGTTAATGCATGAGATACTATATATTGCATCTGGATTAAGATGCCCAATAGTAATGGGGGTTGCGAATAGAGCTTTATCTGCACCCATTAACATTCATGCTGATCACTCAGACATGATGGGTTCAAGGGACTGCGGTTGGATACAAGTATATGCCGAGAATTCTCAGGAAGCATATGACTGGATAATTCAAGCATTTAAAATATCTGAAGATCCAAAAGTTCTACTTCCGATAAGCGTAAACTTGGATGCTTTTATACTCTCGCATTCAATGGAAGGTGTTGAGGTTTTAGAAGATGAGGAAGTATCTAAGTTTCTTCCACCAAGAAAACCTGTTATAACGATTGATCCAACTAAACCCATAACTGTTGGGGCTCTCTGTCTTCCAGACTACTACTTTGAGGTAAAATTCCAGCAAATTCAGGCATTAAAAGAGGCATATGGAGTTATACGTAAAGTCAACAAAGAATATGAAACCTTAGCCAATCGAAAATACAGTCTCTTGGAAACCTATGCCATGGAAGATGCTGAAGCAGCAATAATATGTCTTGGGAGTACCGCTGGAACTGCTAAAGCGGTTGCTAGAGAACTTAGAAAGGAAGGCAAAAAAGTCGGCGTAATAAAACCGTGGGTTTATAGACCGTTTCCGGAGGAAGACTTAATTAAAGCCGTTGAAGACGTTAAGGCCCTAGCGGTTCTCGACAGAGCATGCAGTTTCGGCGCGCCTTTCAACGCGCTTTGTAGCGACGTTATAGGGACACTTTATCGTCATGGAAAGAATTTGAATGTTTTCAATTGTCTATATGGTTTAGGCGGGAGAGATATGACACCTAGCGATTTAAAATCGATCTTTAATGAGGCACTTGAAGTCGCTAAGACCGGAAAAGTGAAAGAATACGTAAAAGTTGTGGGGGTGAGGGAGTAAAAATGGTTAGGCTTAAGGATTTACCAACTGAGGAATTATTCACATCTGGGCATAGACTCTGCGCTGGATGCGGCGCCGGAATAATAATGAGAATGACCATGAAAGCCCTCCGTGGACCAACAGTAATAGTTAATGCAACCGGATGCGCTGAGGTTGCATCAACAATATATCCATATACATCATGGAAAGTATCATGGGTTCACGTCGCCTTTGAGAACGCCGCCTCGGTGGCCTCCGGAATAGAAGCTGCATACAAAGCCATGAGAAGAAGGGGCGCATGGGACAAGCATGTTGACATAATTGCTATTGGCGGAGATGGTGGAACATTTGACATAGGAATACAAGCGCTTTCCGGAGCACTTGAAAGAGGCCATGACTTCCTATATATATGCTATGATAATGAAGCTTACATGAACACTGGTATTCAAAGATCCAGCGCAACCCCGCATGGTGCAGCTACAACAACAAGTCCAGCTGGAAGAAAGATTCCAGGTAAACCAGAATTTAAGAAGGACCTAATAGGCATATGTGCTGCTCATGGAATAGAATATGCCGCCACAGCCTCGCCAGCCTACTGGAATGATTATATAACGAAAGTTCGGAAAGGTTTAGAGGTTAATGGACCAGCCGTCATACATGTGTTTTCGCCATGTCCGCTAGGTATGAGACATGACTCAAGTAAGAGCATAGAAATTGCTAGACTAGCTGTTCAGACGCGCTATTGGCCAGTTTATGAGGTTGAAAATGGAAAGTACAGGCTTAACATTAAGGTTCCGCGGCCGAAGCCGCTTGTGGAATTCCTTAAGATGCAAGGTAGATTTAGACATTTATTCCAGCCAGAATTTCGGCATGAGATCGATGCCCTTCAGAAGTGGGTTGACGAAAACTGGAAAAGAATAGTTACTCTTTGCGGAGAAAAAGTGTAGATAGCGTCCTTCTATAAACCTCTCTCTTTTTTATGTTAAGAACTTTTTGATTAATCTTCTAACACTGGCATCGCTACGACTTAACAGATCTTGGGCTTTCTCCTCGGCTTTCTTGAGGATTTCATATTCATTTACAGTTTTTATGTTTCTGTCTTCCATCAACACTTTTCCGTTAACTATAACAGTGTTTACATCGCTTCCGCGAGCTGAATAAACCAGCGTCGCATATAGATCGTGAATTGGGGTTAAATGGGGTTTTTTGGCATCTATCAATATTATATCAGCTCTTTTATTAACCTCGATCGAGCCGACAAGATTACTTAGTCCAAGGGCTCTCGCACCATCTATAGTAGCCATCTCAACAACCTTCTTAGCTGGAAGAACGCGTGGATCCCTATACTTAATTTTCTGGAGTAAAGTCGCGAACTTCATAGTATCGAACATATCTAGGCTATTATTACTTGCGGGACCGTCGGTTCCAAGACCTACTATTACATCAGCATCTAGAAGATCCTTAATCTTGGGAATCCCTGAGGCTAACTTCATATTAGACACTGGATTATATGCTACCTTAACATCATGTTCAGCCATGAGCGCTATATCCCGATCCGAAAGATAAATACAGTGGGCAGCAAGCAGGTTTGGCTTTAGGAGACCTATATCATTTAGCAATTCAACTTCGCTTTTTCCATAAAGGTTTTTAATGTTCGTGGAATCGCTTTCCGACTCAGCTAGATGTATATGTATACCAACATTGAGATTTTCCGCTTCCTCATTGATCTTTTTAAGCAATTGAAGACTGCATGAGTATAAGGCATGCGGTCCAAGCATAACCGATATTCTACCGCCTAAATCTTTGTGATATTTTCTAGCTATTTTCACGGCTTTCCTAAGCAATAATCTTCCAAGAAATTTTTGCCCAGCTTCAATTATTCCAGGTGATAAGACGCATCTTAATCCGGTTTCAGCGACAGCTTTTGCAACCATATCCTCATAAAAATACATGTCCGAAAAACACGTTGTTCCACTTTTGATCATCTCAACGCAGCTTAATAACGTTCCATAATAGACATCTTCGGGTTTAAGTTTAGATTCAAGCGGCCATATTACTTCTCTTAGCCACGTGGTTAGTTCTTTATCTTCAGCTATGCTTCTGAAGAGCGACATCGCCGCGTGAGTATGACAATTAATTAAACCCGGCATAGCGATTTTTCCACTTCCATCAATAAATTTATCAGCCTCAAACTGCGGCGCCTTAACTTCTCTTCCGACATACATTATTGAACCGTCTTTTATTGCTATAAGCCCCCGTTTTATAATATCCCTTCCATTCATTGTGAGAATTGCACATTTACGTATAATTATATCAGCTCTTAGTTGAGACATGGACATGCCGAATCCCTCTTTTAAAAACAAATTAATTCTAGCGTTTAAAATTGATGCTTCAGTAAATCGTTTAGAGCTACTAAAACTTTCGTTGCTAAATCGATATCTTTTAGTCTGATACGCTCGTTTCTCGTGTGGCAAAGATGGAGTTCGCCTGGCCCAAAGATTACAGTATCACATTCAGCATAATAGTGTAAATTGACCGCGTCGGTCCATGAAGGCATCTCAAAAAATCTGATATCTAGCCCAGATTTTTGCAGGGCATTCTCAAGTAATTTAGCAACTCCACCACTTACAAAGCCATCATGCATTTCCTTCACCATGAAATCTAATCCAGCATTAGAACATATCTTCTCAATTTTCTTTAGTATATTTCTAGCTTTTACGTTTGGTTTAAATGTGAACTCAATTCGCATCTCAGTTTCTTCCGGGATCACATAATACTCCATATTTCCCCCTTTGATATATTGAACTGAAGCTTTTACCTCCCCAATTTTCATAAGCCTATTTATTATATCAATACTTTTTTCTATTGCATTTTCTCCTTTTTCGGGGGTTGCCCCGTGAGCTGCTGAACCTCTAACTTTAATCCTTACTTCAAGTCCACCCTGTTGTACATTCGCAATTTTTAGATAGGTTGGTTCCATTACAACAGCCATTTTAGGGCTATATTTTGCGCAGAATTCTTTTGAACCTCTTCCTTCATTCTCCTCATCATAGAAAAAGACGATTCCAAAATTAGGTTTGTTGATTCTCTCTAGAGCTAGGAGAATGGCCGCTATGCTTGCTTTAGCATCGCACACCCCAGTTCCGTAAGCATATTTGCCATCAAATGAGAATTGGGCTAAAACCCTAAAGGTGTCAAGATGAGTTGCGATTAGAAATTCTTTCTCCGGTGAAACGAGAACATTTGAACACTCGATAAAGGCATCATAACCTAGCTCGCTTAAATAATTTAAAATAAATTCGGCTAGATCCCTCTCTTTTCCAGAGGGAGATTCTATTTTGACTAGGGTCTTAAGAAGCGATAAGACATCCATCAAGAAGATTTTTAAACCTCTAGAATAAAAGCGTTTTATCGTGAATGTTAGAAATGTAAAGCCGGAAGATGTAAATGTTTTCATTAGATTATATGCTACATCTTATAGAGGACTTGAAAAATATGCTTACACTAATAAAAGGGATATAAGACGGTACTTTTATTGGTTGCTTTCAAGGGATCCAGAGGGCTTTTTTATAGTCGAGTTGAATGAGCCTGTTGGTTTCATTGCATGTGACACGAATTGGTTTAGCCGCTTTGAAGGTGAGGTTTTAGGTGAAATCCATGAATTATTTGTTCATCCAAAGTATAGAGGCCGTGGTATAGGAAGAACACTTGTTAATAAAGCTATTGAATATGCAAAGAGTAAAGGTCGAAGAATTGCAGGTTTATGGGTTGGCGTTAAAAATTTTCATGCTAGGAAATTTTATAGAAAGATGGGTTTTGTTGAAACTATATCTACTGGAATATGGATTAGAATGATAAAAAAGATTTAAAGCCTCCAAAAGTACTACTGACTTTTAAGAATTATTCGCTATTTCCCTAAACTTTTAAATATTCCTCAAATTATGTAATTATTGAAATTATTAAGGAGCCAAGATAGACATAATGGTGGATATCTGTCCAATCTGTGGGCTTCCAAAAGATATA
>CAZOWB010000075.1:0-6320 GCA_964583315.1 uncultured Candidatus Bathyarchaeia archaeon
CAACCCAAGCCATAGCGGATCTCATAACCATGAAGGAGAAGAAGGGCACCCTAAAGAATGTGAAGCTTGTTTATGTTGGCATACACAATAATGTTTGCAATTCACTGATTGAAGCATGCACAAAAGTCGGTGTTGAAATAACAACTGTTACACCAATATTTAATGAGCCATCAAGAGATGATGAGCTCCTAGAGGAAGCTAGAAAAACTGGCTTATATAAAACTACGTTGGACCTTAAAGAGGCCGTAAGGAACGCAGACTTCGTTTATACGGACACGTGGGTTGATATGGAGTTCTTTCTAGATCCAAAGTACGCTAAAGAGAAAGAGAGACGCATAAAAATGATGATGCCCTATCAAATAAATAAAGAGAACCTAGCGGGAAGCAATGCGTGGATAATGCATGACATGCCTATTCATCGCGGATATGAAATAAGCCCAGAAATGATTGAAGATCCAAGATCGATAATATATGAGCAGAGCGAGAATAGACTGTACTCGGCTAAGGCGATACTGCTAAAGCTTCTTGACAAGTATTAATCATTCTTCTGGATGATAGAGGAGACCCTAAAAATTTGATGGCTCCAATTTTTCTAAAAACTGTTTTTAGTAGAGGGGAAATTTGTGTTTTGCATATAGGAAGAGCAAAATAGCAATTATGTAAAGTAATAAGCTCACAGCATGGGGTACTGTTGGAGTTAAGGAGGCTAAGGCTCCAGCTATTAGAGGAACTACCAAGCTAAACATTTTTCCTGTAGCTACTCACTACTACAAGGGTTTCACTAGCTGTATTTTTGGAGATTTTCGAGGGCTTCTTTGAAAATATTGAATGTTTCGTCATCATATAAACAGAATATTATTCTTTTTATGTTCGTTCCACTCTTAATGTAAGAAATGGCTGCTGGAAGCATTACTTCAGCACACTTCTTTTTTGGCAGTCCGAAGTGGCCTGTTGAAATAGCTGGGAAAGCTATACTGGATATATTATGTTGTTCAGCGAGCTTTAAGCTGTTTAGCGTTGCCTCCCTTAGTTTTCTTTCTTCATCTCCTTCTCCATAAATGGGTCCAACGGCATGTATCACGTATTTGGCTTTAAGGTTTCCACCGCTGGTTATGGCGGCTCCACCTACTGGTATGGGTCCTCTCTCAGAGACTATTTTATCGCATTCCTCCTGTATTTTTTGTCCTCCTTTTCTTCTGATTGCACCTGCGACTCCGCCGCCCATCTTGAGCATGCTGTTGGCGGCGTTAACTATACATTCAACCTGAAGTTCAGTTATATCGCCCTTAATAAGCTCGATTGATGTTTCGCCGACTTTAATTTGCACAGAGTATCACCAAAAATATGTTAGGGTAAAGCTAATTATTTAAGGTTTCATAAAAAATTCTTTGAATAAAAACTATTGATAAAAAATGGTTGTTCGTATAAATTTAAATCCTCGGAGTAAGTCTTCAACTAAACTATTAAAGGAAATCAAAGACTACTTAATAATTCTTTTACTGCTTTTTCTCATATTGATTGCTGGTTTCTCTCAGCTGATGCAGAGAACAACCACTATTAAGAAAACCTTTATATTAACAATTAAGGTGACATACGAGAACAGGAATCCACGTGAAAGCTGGATTTTAACTGAAAGCGACGCAACACTAGGCTTATTTATGAATAATAGCTGGCAAACAGTTTACCTAACATATGTTTCATATCCAATTGAAAAATTTATTTATGATTCGGATGGAAATTTGGTGGCCTTACTAAATATCACCGGTATGACGCTAGGTCCGAATGAAAAAATGAGCTATAATGTAACTTATAAGCTCGTATTTAAACAGCGTTATATGCCTATAATATCCGAGGATAAATCTGGAACTTTAAACGATATACCAGAAAATTTAAAGAGAGATTACTGTAAGCCAACTGGGCTATGGTCGTCAAATACTACAATCTTTAGAGAGAAAGCGCAAGAAATAGCTGGTAATGAAACAAAAGTTTTAACAATAATTAAAAAGTTTGTTAGGTGGATAGCAAATAATATCAGCTATCGCCCATCTGAGATTCCAAAATATCCCAATGAAACTATTTCCTCACGTAAAGGCGATTGTGATGACCAAGCAAATCTTCTAATAGCTTTTTGCCGGGCCATAGGTATACCAGCTTATCTACAGGTTGGATGTATCTACATATCACAATATAATGTGAATCGCACATATTGGAGTGGACATTTATTGATTAGACAAACTAAGATTGGTTGGCATGGTTGGGCAATGGTTTACATTCCACCATGGGGTTGGTTACCTGTTGACCTAACTTACGTTAAGGGAGACTTAAGAAAAGATCCTTTAAATTCTATAAAATTTTCAGCAATTGCAAGTGAATTCACATTTCAATACATGAATATTATAGAAACAGATTACATTGCCGAAGCAAGAAATCTAAGGGAGTTTCTGGAAACATATGAATTTTATATTTACGAAGAGGATGAGATGGAGAAAATTATTACAGGAGAATCTTTATTGGAGCCCATCTTGATTACTACTATTATCATTATTTGCTTAACCATCAAATTTAATTGTATTAAACACCAATATTCCATGTTCTCTCATTGAGGATGCGAATAATTTATATGGTTAAACATCTTTTCAAAATTTTGTCTCTTAGAGGGTGTATGGCGAAATGGCAAAATTTAAAATAGTGGTCTCTGATCCAAAAACCGGGAAAGCGAAATCTGTTGAAGTTGAAGGAGATAAAGCGACTCCGCTGATAGGTCGGAAAATAGGAGACTTAATTGATGGAGCAATTGTAGGTATGCCGGGAACAAAGCTTTTAATAACTGGTGGAAGCGATAAGGATGGTTTCCCAATGAGACCAGATATTCATGGCGGAATTAAGACGAGGGTTCTTTTGAGTGGAGGAGTCGGTTTTAAGCCTAAAAATAAAGGCGAAAGAAGAAGAAAAACTGTTAGGGGAAACACTATAACTGAGGACATAATGCAGATAAACGTAAAGATTGTAGAGGAAGCAGAAAAACCCGCTACATGAACTGATTAATGATAATTTTTACGCCTTAAACCATCTGAAAATTAAGTATTCTACCTTATCTTTTTCGAGATCCGGAACCGCTATAATAAATCTTTTCCTAACTGTTGTTGCGAGCCTCCCTGCTTTAACTATCTCCGTAGGTGTTATCTCATCTTTCCTGCTTTTAACAGAAACCATATATGGGGCATGCTCTAGCCCTGGCCCCCGTTTATAAACTGCGAAGTCGCATCCGAATTTAACTCCAGGAGTTACAACAAGTCCTTTATCCCGCAGATCTTTATATACAGCGTATTTTAGGTTAAAATCATCATAGACCTTCCTAGCTTTACTTTTGAGAGATCTAAAGTTAACTTTAACCTTTTCTTTCCCCCTAAAAACATTAATTATGCCTTTTTCCATTAAGTATAATCCTTCCATGAGATCAAGTACTAATGGAACATTAAAATTGGGATCTTTTGGCTTCGGTATTCCTAGAGGTTTACCGTAAAAGCCCATTTTATAAAGCTCCGATCCATCCCTCGGATTCCAAACCACCAAAAAGTTTTCTACAAACTCCGCTTCAATCTTCTTTTGTCCGCTCATTATCAATGCCGCCCCTATAATGCTAAAGCAAGAATTCTTGCAGCATCCGATGCATCCTCAATTTTGTCGGCTGTATCTTCAAGTAACTGAATTACGTCTCTCGATAGGAGGGTTCTAGATATGTCCATACTTCTATCCAAAATTAACATTTCCAGCCTTCTATAGAGGTTATCGACTGCTCTCTCAGCTACTTCAACATTCTTTGCTCTTTCAGATATCTGCGGTGAACCATAATTTAGCGCCATTACAACTTCTCTAAGTTTTATCATAGCATCAAAAACTGCCTCAGAGAGTTCTGCTATACCCCTCTTTATATCCGCCGGGATATCCCATCTACGTTCAATCATCGCCAATATACGAAAGGACACTCCTTTATATAGTTCAGCGATTTCACTCGTTAGGTAGGTGAACCTTAAAAAGTCTTCTCGATTAAGCAGTATAGCCCCTATCTCGATTAGCTCCTGCGCAACCATCCTTTTTGAGTCGGCAACTTCATCACTAATCTTCAGTACATCATTATATAGCTCCGTAACTGGATCAGTGTTGCCAGTAACAAAGGCATCGATGATCTGCGTTGTTTTTCGAGCGACCTCCATAACTCTCCTTAAATGATCTTGACAGAGATTTAGGGCTCTTCTTTTGGCACGCGGCTCAGCTTCCACAGGAAATACCAAAAGCACCCCCAGCCTCGATAATTAAAATAATAGTCTCAAAAAGAAATAAAGTTAAGAGAGTTTAAAAATTTACCTATAAAAAATAGATTAAGGTATTGAATAATAAGCTGGTTATTTTTCAACTGGGGAACCCAAATCTTCAAAGTTAATTTTAAAGCGGAAATAGTCATTTAGAAGCGATGGAAGTTCCTTTATTTCCGCTCTAACCTGCTTCCAAGTGTCTCTATCGCGTAAGGTTACCGTTTCATCCTTCAGAGTTTGGTAGTCTATTGTTATGCATAGTGGAACACCGATTTCATCGAAACGAGCGTAACGTCTACCAATGTAACCTGATTCATCATACTCAACTGTGAAGCCCTCATCTATAAGAAGTTTATAAATTTCTCTAGCCTTCTCTGAGAGGCCATCTTTACTCACTAAGGGCAGAATAGCTACTTGAACTGGCGCGATGTCTCTAGGTAATCTAAGAACAACCCTATTATTCTTAATTGTGTACGCATACTCTAGAGCTGCATAGGCTAAACGATCTGACCCAAAGCTTGGCTCTACAACATGTGGAATGAAGCGTCTACCCCTTTCTCTGATTTCTGTGCGCGTAATCTTAACATGCTCCGATGTGATCTTAAAGCCATCAACCTCATAAAATCCATATTTTTCTAAAGCTTCTGCTAAAGTTTCTGAGTTAACGTTCTGTAACGCCCTAATAACTTTCGGAGATTTCTCTCTGAACGTCCTATTTATATTAGCGATTAACGGTTTAACTTTCACTTCGATTCTCACAATTTCCTTCTCACTTGGCTTAAAGACCCTCATATCTTCCCCGCTTTCCATCATATGTCTTTTAAGATCATAGTCCGTTCTATAGTTAAAGCCCGCAACTTCAACCCAACCCCAACGTTCTAAATAAACCTCTTGGTCGAAACCTTGAACGGAGTAATGGGCTCTCTCCCAAGGATGTTTTTCTATAAAACGTTGCTTATCTTCAGGTATGCCTAAACTGGTGACAAATCGTTTAGCTAAGGCCATGAAATAGGCTAGCCACTCAACCTTAATGTAGTCTTTAGCCACAACCTCTCTAACGGAAAGTTCAACTGGTGTTTCATCACCCTTAATCCTATTCTCAACCAAAACAAGTCTTAGCTTCTCATCAGCAACCTCATTCAAAAGTGGACATTGGGGCTTCTCAGGATCAAAGAAAAACTCTAAGTCGATTATTGTGAACTCTCTAAGTCTTATGGGTCCCTGCCTGGGGGATATCTCATTTCTCAGCGCATGACCTATTTGAGCGAAGCCTATTGGCAGGCGCTCCCTAACTTGTTCATAAAGCCGCTTAAACTCAACAAAAATGCCCTGAGCGGCTTCTGGACGTCCATAGCCGATGCTCTCGGAGTATGGTCCAATATTTGTTTGGAACATTGTTAGAAAGTATTTTGGCTCAGAGAATTCTCCATTACATTCTGGGCATCTGATTTTTTGCCGTTCAATTTCAACCTTAATTTCTTGGAGTCCCATTTTATCTGTTTCCTGCGAGCTTAAGTTAGCGAATTCTTGAAGTAGATGATCTGCTCTGAACTTTCTTCCACATTTTTTACATTCAACCATGGGTTCCCTAAAGTTGTCGACGTGGCCGGATGCTCTGAAAACTCGTTCAGGAGCAATTATGGGGGATTCAATTTCGTAGAAGTTTAATCGCCTTAGGAAGATATCTCTAAATTTATCTTCGATTTTACGTTTCATGGCTGAGCCGAGTGGACCCCAATTTATGAAGCCGCTTGCGCCACCATAGATCTCGTAAGAAGGCCAAAAGAAGCCTCTTCTACGAGCCATCTCACTTACTTTTTCAAATTTATCTGCACTCCTCATATTTAGCACGTTCCTTCATTTTTCCTTGATTCGGCATGGCTGGCTTAAATTTGAGAGATTGCCGGGGGCTTCCCTAAATTATTGGATTGCCTCTTTTATAGATTTTTACTCATGTATGGTCCGTCGTATGAGTAACCGAATTGCATATAGTATCGTTTTGTTCCT
>CAZOWB010000076.1:0-6297 GCA_964583315.1 uncultured Candidatus Bathyarchaeia archaeon
CAGCGCTGACACAAGTCCACGCTTCCCAATCGAGGTAATTTATGAAGACGAAGAATATATAGTAGAGAAAACTATTTACGGGGGAATAAGGAAGAATCATCGAGATTATTCTACAACGCCGATGATCATCGACTATCCTTGTAAAACGAGAGAAGATTGGGAGAGGATTAAGCCTAGACTTAAAGCCGATGATTATAGAGTTGACTGGGTTTCAGGTCTACAATCTTTCCAACGGGAATACAGTTTAGGTCGCTTTATAATGTATGGCGCTGCTGTAGGATACGATAAAATACAAAATTATGTTGCTTCTGAAAGATTGTTAAAAGCTGTTATTAAGGAACCGGATTGGGTTATAGATATGTACTGGACGGACGCTAAACTTGTTATGGAAATGTGCGATCGAATGATTAAAGGCGGATTTAAATTTGATGGAGCCTTCCTATACTGTGATTTAGGCTATAGGCGTGGATTATTTTTCTCCCCAAAGTGCTTTGAGGAGCAGCTTCACCCAGTCTTTAAGGAGCTATGTCGTTTCTTTCACAGCCGCGGTATGTATGTTTTCCTACACTCCTGCGGCAGAGTGAAAGATTTAATCCCATATTTCATTGAAGAGGGCATAGATTGTCTTCAACCGCTTGAAGTGAAGGCCGGAATGGATCTGATAGAATTGAAGGAAAAATACGGAGAAAAAATTACTTTTATGGGGGGCATAGACGTGAGACTCATGGCGCTTGATAATCCGAAACCTATAGAGGAGGAAATACGAAAGAAAATTACATTTGCTAAGGAGGGAGGCGGATATATCTATCACTCAGATCATTCGGTTCCAAAGAATGTAAGCTTCCAAAATTACAAGAGAGTAATTGAACTCGTCAAAAAATACGGAAAATATGAGTAAATTTTAAAAATATTTTTAGATGTCTCTTTTCACTTTTTGGGTTTAAAATGTTTAAGCTATCAGTTATAACGGATGAAGTGTCCCAAGATCTTAGAATTGTAGCTTCTTTCGCTAAGAAATTTAACGTAGAGGGAATTGAAATCAGAAGCCTAGGGGAAAATCCGCAAAACCTACTTGAAGAAGTCGATAACATCAAGAAAATCTTATCTGAATATGGCTTAAAAGTCAGTGTGATAGCTTCGCTATTCTTTAAGTCAGATATGATGACAAGAAGGAATATGAAGAACACATAAACATACTGAAAAAATGTATAGAATTAGTCAAGAAACTTGACACCCAAATAATTAGGGGCTTTACATTCTGGCGTAAGGGTAAACTAGAAAACTATATTGACCAGATAATTGAGAGGTATCAGAAGCCCTAGAAATTATAGAAATAGAAGATGAAAATATAATTTTAGGTATCGAAAATGAACCCTCAACTTTCACCGGAAATGGAAGGGAGCTCGCTACTTTCCTATCTGAAATTAAATCAAAGAACGTTAAAGCTATATGGGATCTAGGGAACGACATCTTTGATCCTTCTGGAGAAATTCCCTACTGACGGATATCGATATGTCAGAAAATGGATAATCCACGTCCATATTAAAGATGGTGTGAGAAGAGGTAGAGAGACAAAACCGGAGTGGACTCTTGTCGGTGAGGGCGAGGTTGCATATAAAGAGCAATTTAAAGCTTTAAAAGAAGATGGTTATGAGGGATATCTCTCCCTAGAGACTCACCGGAGACCAAAGAGAAAGCTCCCAGAGGAGATTGTTATGAGGCCTAGTGGCAAAGAATTCTCATATGGTGCTGAGGAAGCGTCAGAGATTTGCATGCGCAATCTGCTTCGAATACTAAGTAGCATATAGATGAGGGGATCCCAAAATTTGCATAATTCCCTTCGTTTTTGGAAGAAAATACAAAGTATTGGTAGATAGAAAAATGAGAAATTAATGAGGAAAGAGATAATAAATATGCTTCTGTTTTTAATTATTGGCGTACGGACGTACTTTTCCTATTTGCCAAAGATTTTTTGAGTATACTCTATGCATTTCTTCTTAAATTGTTCATAGCTTTTTGAGAATTCATCCATAGTCTTCATTGTTGCACCAAATTTGCCCCATTCAAATGGTTTTAGGCCCCTAGAACCGTATTTCTCTAAGTTAATTATACCTACTTTTCTTAAAACGTTAATTTGTTCAGGCGTCAGCTCATATGATTTAATAAATTCTTCAGCCGTATTCTTCCATCCAGTTAAAATTCTGTGAGATATCTGTGGATCAACCTCCATGAGAACAGACTCTCGATATCTCTCAGCATTAAAGTCTTTCTTCAGGCTCCTGAGCAAAACATTCATTTGATGATTTGGAAATTCGGTATGAGTCATGTGAGTGCTTGCTAGAGTTAAAAGAGTTTCTTCAGGTTTTCTCTTAGAAGCAGGAAGAACATCTATTCCCTGCATAACAGCTTCCGCCTGCTCCTTTGTAAGCCCATATTTTGATTGAATATAAGATATCCATTTAGGCTTGTTCTCCGGACTGAAGAAAATCTCATAAACTCTTTTAGTTACAAGTATTCCACAATATCCAATATCGTTTTCAAGTCTAGCAAGATATTTAGCGACTCTATCTTTGGAATTATGGGGCACGCTGCACTCGGCTAGAAAATCTATAAAGGGTTCCTTATTTAATGGTCTAAGGAATCTTCGGCTACACAGAGCACTTATCTTTTCATCTAGGGATTTTAAATCTTTAATTTGATCCCAAGCTCCCAATGCTTCAGCAAGTCTCTTTAATGTTCCCTCCTTGTCCTCCAATTTTTCAAGAGCTTTTCTCAGCAATTCCTCAGCTTGAACTTCTCTTAAATGGTCATCAAGTCTACCGCCCATATTTGTTTCATAAACTGTTGTTAATCGTATTCCCCTCTTGATGGCTTCAGAACGCCCCTCAATTTTTGCTAATATTAATTCCACTTCCTGAGATACTGTAAAAGTTACTGTATTATTTGTTCCAATCCCTAAGCTCTCAAGCTTCCTCGTCAATCTTATTGCAGCTGGAGAACTGCCCGCCACCTTAAAAACTATGTTTGGTCTGCCCCGCTCAAAATTAGCTGAGTAACCCCACAAAAGATAGTAATCGTACTTCCTGAGAAATTCCTCAGCATCAGCATAGATTTTGAGAGCGTCTCTAAGACTTTTTTCATAATCATTCGCTATTGTCGGGTTTAGCTGAAGACTAACCATGCCGTGACGCATGTTTGATGCTATTGCTATAGGCCTAAAAACTACTAGATTAGGCCAAATACTAACCTCCGTTCCCTTAGCGGCAAGCTCATCGTCATAAAGGCTTGGATTTTTAAGCCATTCCTCGCAATCTTTGATAGCCATTTTAAAATCAGGGCATAAGTCTTCACCTCTATACCCCTCCCAAAGACTTGGATCATCTTCGAAGGCAGCTGCCGCTAGAACAGGATTGGTTGAAACCTGAACGAAACCTAAATGTCTAAGCCATCTAAGCCCCATAGCATAATCATTACCGAATTTACATATACCGAGCTTACTAAGTCTATAGTACACGTTGTTTTGAATGTGATTTTTAGCCAAATTCAGAAATGAATCCATTATATGAATATTCCAGTCAATGTCTTTTTCAATCTCTTCAGCTATATGCGCTACCATTGATCCCGGCGGACGATAAAATCCCCTCATGACTTTTTTCATATCTGACAGGAAAAGCTTGATGACTGCTCGAGCTATGGGAGCTTCACCCTTAAAACATCTCCTTTCTAAATCTTCTAGTCCTCTCAAAGTCTCAAGTATTTTTGTATAGGTTTCTGTGGTTTCCCCATCAGAAAATCCAACAATATTTCTTTCCAATCCAACAATATTTAATGCTATTTGAATTAGAGTATTATAAATTCTCGCGCAGAGAAGGATTTTTCTCTCATCTTTAAGAATTTCTTCGTTTGATCCCTCGATGAGAACCCTATTGAAGATTAAATTAAACTGGCGAATCACCCCTGCAACTACATCCTCTAAGCGTCCACCCATCTCTCTATTGAGCAGGTGATCAGCGGCCAACCTAGTGTAACCTTTAGTAGCTAAGTAAACTATGTGTCCTGAGTGATCAGAGCTAGGTACTGGAAAATCCAAAGGTTCAGTTCTTGAATGTAAAATTATTCTTTCTATCTCCATTTCCGTCCCTCAAAAGGGCTTTTAATATACTTTTAATATACAATTAAAAGAAGATCAGCTGATAATAATTTTTCTGGTTTAAGTATGGTATTAAAAGAAGGCTAAAATTGATTTCTAAAAGGAATCTTTTAGATGTATGGCTTATTTCTTCTATATTTCTTGCTCATTTTAAGAAGCAGTTTAAAGTTTTCCTCATCCATTTCTACGGGTATATCGCCCTCTGAGCCTAGGATGAAACCTCCTCCAGGAGACCCTACCCTAAGTCTATCAAGTAGATGCTCCCTTAGCTCTTTAGCATTCATAAAGCCAATATTCTTGCTTAATCCCCCTAGAAAACAGAGTTTGTCACCATATTTCTCCTTCAAGATCCTAAGATCCATATTATCAGTTGGGCCGACCGGATTAAGCATGTCAAGCTTTGCTTTAACTAATAAAGGGACTAATGCATCGATCTTGCCGTGACTATGCATGTTAACAAATGCTCCGTATTTATGTGCCATTTTTATGGCCTTTACATGCCATGGATATATTAGCTCCTCATATAGCTTGGGATTCATAAATGTTCCTCCTCTCCAACCTAAATCATCAGGCCAATTTATCATCATAGCGCCTCTCTCAAGTAAATTCTTTTCAACTTTTAAGTTGAACTCTCCAATTTTTGCTATGAGCTTCCTAAAAAAGTCCTTTCTTCTATACATATCCTTTAGAATAACTTCCAATGGCCCTCTCAGAAAATACCATACTCCGGAGAAAAATCCACTAATACTGCAGGCAGGAAAGAAACCTCTGTTAATCACATACTCTATTGCCTTCTCAATCCCATGGTATCTGGCGGGATCCTCAGGGTCTGGAAGCTCCAAATTCTCTAAATCTTCTTTAGTCTTAATTGGATAGTCTATGTACTGCCGCGCCCATATAGTTTTAGTTGATCCTACCCGCCATCTAGCGCCTGTCTCCCACTCTACAATATTCCATTCCCCCTCTGTTCTGATCACTTTTCTAACTCTAATTCCTCCACCTCCAACTTCAACTATAAAGTTATCCATGTACTCAGCTATTTTAAGAGCTCTGTCTATTTGTTTCAATCCGGCTGCAGTAATTTCGGAGAGTGCGTTTCTTACTTCACTCTCAAACTTAATGGTTTTCTTAGTTGTACTTGCTTCTATAATTGGAATGAATTTAGCTCTTGACATCTCATTAGTGAAATTTAGCACTTGAGGCGTAACGGGAGGTTCTTCATGGAGTAATGTTGATAGTACGCATTCAAACTTATTGATGGTCAACTCTATCACCGAAAAATTCTTATAAATAATTTTGATGAATAACTGGTTATTAAATCTTCAAGTAGTAAAACCCCATGGAAAAAGAAGTGATAAGTGTAGATCAACAGAGATAACATGGGTTAAACTAAAATAATTCAACCTTTTATTAAAAAAGGAAGGATAATTGATTAATTAATTGCAAAACTCTCTGGTTGTAAAGTAATCTTTTCTCCTTACTTATATTGAATTTGCCAGTAAGTCTTATGTCACGTGATGAAGACCCAATTCTTATTTTGTACTCACTCTTTTCAATAAGCCAAAATTCCCCATTGAAGCTTCCGAGCGATCTGAGATTAATCTTCATAGATATTTTTCAATTTCACATGGATTTAGAAATCTAGTCTTATAGAATCCTTTTAGCTCTTGGAAAGGTTTATCAATTTTTCCCTGGCGCCCTAACATAAAATTTGAGCTACTTCTTTCCCTAGGAAATCTCCAGCATTTATAATCTCAAATGATACTTCTATTACATCTTCTAACACTTTAAATTTCTATACTTGAATGTTGTATAAGAGAGATCAAAACCAAATTCGTAAGCAGGTTCCACTCCAAAAATATCATAGCATCTAAAGCCAACATATATTCCTTCATCGTACACTACTTCCTGTGGGCTGTCTTTTGGTTCTCCAGGGAAATTCTAGGATGGAACATCTGAATAATCTTTTGAGAAGGTTGTTAGAAGTTTCCCTGATGGATTTATTTTTCCTGAGATGACGTCTGCAGCTATTCTTCCCGTTCTTGACCTGCCTCCATACCTATAATGATGTTAATTGTAGCCTATTCTAAAGAAGGAAATTCACTTGACTTAATCGAACCTAAAAAATAAGTTGTTAAAAAGTGCCT
>CAZOWB010000077.1:0-6286 GCA_964583315.1 uncultured Candidatus Bathyarchaeia archaeon
CGATCTAGCATATCGATGCCTTTCGCCCCTCTGTGGATCGTTGAAATCAAGAAAGCCGACCAATACTTATTAGGACTCTTGGGGACCTTGAGTATAGGGACATCGCTTCTATTACAAATCCCGATGGGCAAGTTAGCTGACAAAATTGGACGGAAAAAGATTTTCCTGATGCTTCGTCCATTCACCTATCTTGGCACACTATTGCTGATTTGGGCGCCTGATCCATTAACACTTGCTATTGCAGTTGGCATTTTAGGGGCTGTAGGAGTTATGGCTCCTGGAGGAGGGGGAATAGGTAGCGTAAGCTTTATACCGTTCATAACTATGTATTGGGAGAGCTTTCCAGCTGAGAAGAGAGGGCGAGTTCAAGGAATGAGTGGTCTACTGGACGTTGTGGGTTCATTTGCATCTTTGTTGGGTGGTTTTTTGTGGCAGGCGGGATATATGGAGCTCGTCCTTATTATTCCCTTGCTAGCTGACGCCCTAATTTTGGTTCCAACATTCATGCGAATCCCAGAGAGCCTAACATAAACAATTAAGCGATAGGAAAGAAATTCTTATTTGATCAAGTAATCTAGGATTTTTCTTTGCATGCCTCCCTCTTTCAATCCAATAATGTATTCGATAATTTCATCAACCTTCTTGAATTTTAGGTTCAAGAGTTTGCTGAAGCCCCAGCCAGTGCATTTTATGCTTGAGATTACTGATGCCGCTGTTACAGATTTCATTAGGTCGCCTGTTTGCTTATAAGCTGCTAGGAAGGAACCGCACCATGTGTCCCCGGCGCCAGTTGTATCCACAACTTTTTCTACCGGGAATCTTAGCGCGGGCACAATTTGAATTTCCCCGTTATCTTTGCTTATTATTGCGCCTAACTCACCTAAGGTTATAACGAGCATTTTAGATCTTAGAATTTTTAGAGCCGTTAAAAGGCTTTTCGTGTTTGTGAGGGCCTTTGCTTCAGAATCGTTCAATATGAAAAAGTCGACTTCTGAAGCTATTTCCCTAAGAATCTTCTTGTTCTCCCCTCTTATGTAGCCTATCCAAGCGTTAACTGAAATCTTTGTTTTAGGCTTTTTCTCTTTGATTGTGTGCACAATTTTTTTCACTCTAACTGGAGATAATGGTGAAATATGCACTATGCTTTCAGACCCTAAACTCTCGATTGGTATAAGCGATGGGGAAATCCTGAGTCCGGACCCATATTTAGCCTTTAAATACTTTGCTTCCCAGAGCTCATTATATTTAATAGTGAATCTGGTTGAGGGAGATTTTGAAATCTTCAGAAACCTTCTTGGAAAAATGTCTAGAACATCTAGAAAAGGATAGTCTCTGCCAACAACTGAAACTAGATAAACATTATCTAGGAGTGTCTTTGCTGCCACAGCGGCATAAAGTGCGGCTCCTCCAGGTTGAATATTAGATCCATTAACATTCTGAATTTTATCCACTGAGACGTGTCCAACGAAGAATATTCCGTCGATCATCATTCGCAGTCCCACAGAATTCTTCCTGACATACAAAGAGCTTAAATTAATTACGCAAAAGTTTAAGGCTTACTCTCAATCTTTGTTGAGGAGAGTTCAAAAATTATATAGTTTAGCGATCTAAAGAGAGATATGTTCCAGAAGAGGCTGGAAAAATGGTCGTTGAAAACTTCGGGAAGAAAATAGAGGAGAAGTATTTAAAGAAGCATCCAAAATCCAAAGAGCTATATGATAGAGCTAGAAACTTTTTCGCCAGAGGCGTAACACATGATTCACGATACTTCGAGCCCATGCCAATATATTGTGTTAAGGCTAAGGGTTCAAGAAAGTGGGATGTTGATGGTAATGAATACATCGACTATTGGATGGGGCATGGAGCCTTAATCCTAGGTCACGCTCACCCAGTTGTAACTAGAGCGGCTACCGAGCAAGCACGTAAGGGAACCCATTTAGGGGCCTCCCATGAACTTGAGATTAAGTGGGCTGAGAAGGTTACCCGTCTAATACCATGCGCTAGAGAAGGATTAGTTGAGTTTACAAGCTCCGGAACCGAGGCAACTATGATGGCGATTCGCATAGCTAGAGCTTACACTGGTAAAAAGAGAATTGTAAAGTTTCTCTCGCACTTTCATGGGTGGTTCGATTATACCATAGTCAACTATAACCCAGATTATTCGCCGCCTCTTTCAGAGGGTTATCCCACAGGCATACCGCCCGAGATATGCCACTATACTATCGCTCTACCACCCAATGATATCGAGGCTGTTGAAAAAACTCTCGAGAATGATGATGTTGCATGCGTGATACTCGAGCCTGGCGGAGCCTCGATGGGGCTTATACCTTCATCTAAAAAATTCCTTAAGGATTTAAGAGAGATAACTAAGGATAGGGGCGTTATCTTAATCTTTGATGAGGTTGTCACAGGCTTTAGAGATGCACCTGGCGGGGCGCAGGAGTACTATGGTGTAATACCAGATATGGCAACGTTAGGTAAAATATTAGCTGGGGGCTATCCGGGGGGCGCCGTTACTGGAAGAAAGGAATATATGAGCCTGCTCGAGTTTAAAATTGAGGGGAGAAACAATTTTAGGCGCATAAGCCATCCAGGAACGTTTAACGCCAATCCATTATCCGCAGCTGCCGGAAATGCGTGCTTAGGTCTAATCCTTGAGGGTAAAGTTCATCCCTCAATAAATAGGAAGGGTGAAATGCTTAAGCGTGGCCTAAACGATGTGATTGAAGATAACGAAATTGATGCTCTTGCATGGGGAACAACGCCCTCAATAATCTACATTGGTTTCGGGATGAGCCAAGAGGATATTGAGGTTTCCAATATCGAAAGTTACGTTAGATTCCAAAGGAAGATGGATAGAAGTCGAAAAATTACGCGCACACTAGAAAAAGCCTTAATAAATAGGGGGATTCATCCAATGGGGCCAAGATTAATTATGTCAATAGCTCACACCAGAAAAGATATTGAGGTGACCATAGAGAAATTTGATGAGGCATTAAAAGAGATGAAATCGGAGGGATGCATTAGAAATCTCTAAAATTGAGAGTAGAATTACAGGAAAACCGTGAGATCAGCAGAAATAAATATCATAAGGCTAAAAATTCACTTAGTTTTTGATCAACTAAACTCTTTTCAGGGTTATTTGAGGGAGTAGATTTTCAATAATAGCTTTTTATTCCTCCTCAAAATTTTGATAGAAGAGGAAAACATTTCATGGAAATTTTTGTTTTAATCCTTAGAACGATAAGTTTTATATACAGGGGCTATTAGCGGCTTCATCTTTCAATAAAGATGTATTCTTGAATGAGAAGTGAATGTTTGGCATAATAATCATGTAAATACATCAATGATAAGAAGACTCAAATATTTTCTTTAGCCTCAAATCGTTTGTGGTGCCAAATGTCAAAATTTAGTAAAGAATGGGAAGGAACCGAAGGCGGCATGATAGATAAGGTAGTAAGCACCATAAGACCACAGCAACCCTTAAGGCATAAGCTTTCACTAGCCATCAGACGCATAGAGACTCAAGCTAAAGCGCTTGAAAATGCAATAAACAATTTATCTAGGAGGGATAAATCCTTATTCTCTAAGGTTGTTGACGCTTACTCTGAGCATGACATTAAAAGAGCAAAGGTTTACGCTAACGAATTGGCTGAGCTAAGAAAAACAATAAATCTGATGTCCAATGCCAAATTAGCTCTAGAGCGGATTGCTCTAAGACTTGGCACAATAACGCATATGGGAAATGCTGCATCAGTTATAGCACCAGCCTTAGAAATCTTGAAGGATGTTCGCTCCGGTATAGTGGGCCTAATGCCAAACGCCGAAAACGAATTAAACGCCATAATGACCATGCTCGACGAAATAATGATCGAGTCAGGTCAAGCTGCCGGCGCAGGATTCGACTTTGAACCCACAAGCGAAGAAGCACAAAAAATACTTGAAGAAGCCGCATTAGTCGCTGAGGAGAGAATGAAAGAAAAATTCCCAGAGCTAGTAGCCTCCAAGACTCCAGAGGCTGAAAGCGAGAAATTCGGTTAATTCAAAAGATTTGGAGGTGAAGAATTTGGGTCACAGATCTAAGATGGCCCTCACCCTTTTTGTAATAGGTCTTATAGGATTCATGCTGGGCGTTGCAGCCAATCTCATATATTCTAAGGCTTTACCACTTATAATAGAAGCTTTTCCGCAGATAATTGCTTCCGAGTGGGCTGCCTGGGGTCTTATAGGAGCCGCTTTAGCAATTGTGTGCTGTCTAATATACGCTTACATGCCATGAAAACAAGGGGCCTCAAAAGCTAAGGATAATTATTCCCCCGGTTTTTTAGGGATTATTATAGTTAATGTGTACAATTTGTGAATATTTATTTGAATGCGCACTCAAACTATAGTATTATTTCATTTTTAAGTGACTGTTCAGATACTTGTTTATGTGGGTAAACTTTTGTGCGTACAAGTTCGCATCCAGCATTTATTGTTACATCGTCCGCAATAACTGATACGTCTAAGATTTTTGTTTTATTTATCGAATTTGAATTTATGGTTACATGCCTTCCAACTATACTATCTTTTATTTCAGCATTATCGCCGATAATAGATCTATCCATTATTGCCGACCCCTCTATAACCACATTTTTCCCTATTTTAGTGTAGTTATCTATACATGAATCCACGATTCTAGCGCCATCTGAAATCTGACAGTGTCTGCCAATTAGAACCGAGCCTTCAATCTCTATTTTGCCTTCCTTCACCTTCCTTATGATTTCCTCTCTTCTGCGAAGAGATTCAAGGCTTTCACCCTGCACCCATATATTCTTATCCTCAGAGATCCTACCGCCGAAATCCTGTAAGGCATTTAATTTGCCATGTAATATTCCTTTCATGGCTTCCAAGTATCTTTCAGGTGTTCCAACATCATACCATATGCCCCTTAAAACGTAGCCGTAAACTGATCGGCCGGTTTCAATTAGGTATGGTATGAAGTCGTAGCCGAAGTCTAGGCGTCTTCTCTTGTGGATCATCTCATGAACCTTATTTTCTTTAAAAACTTCTCTGACTTCAGGACTGAATAAATATAATCCCGTATTAGCTAGATTTGAGGGAGCCTCCTTAGGACTTGGTTTTTCAATGAACTCTAAAATACGCATGTCTTTATCAGTCTTAGCGATGCCATATCCAGTGACATCTGAAACTGGCATTAAACCAATTGTTAGGAAAGCCTCATTCTCCTGATGAAATTTCAGCATATTCTCTAGGTCTATGTCAAATATATTGTCACCTTGAACCGCAAAGATGGGATCTTTAATATCATAGTATTCAATGTTTATGCGAGTTGAATCTGCACTTCCACAATCATCTATATTGGGCTGATATTTTATGTGAACCCTTGGAGTGATCCCGTATTTTGCTGAAAAGCCTATACCCGACTCAAAGTGATCATGCAGGCTCTTGTAGTTTGTATAGCCCTTAACTCCAAAAATAAAGTTTCTTATTCCCTGTTTCGCTAAGGTTAGAAGTGATATTTCTATGAGAGGTAAATTAACAAGCCTAATACATGCCTTAGAGGTCTCCGCAGTGATGGGGAGAAGTCTCTTCGCTAAACCACCAACTGGAATTATAACTCTTAAATTTTCCGGCTTATAACTTAGCTCCATAACTACTCACTCAACCAAAAAAATAGATGGGAAATATTTTGTTAATAGCTCGCTAAAGCATCGAGTAGTCTTCTTTCGGTTACTATACCTATAAGCCTACCTCTCCTTGTGACACCTAATCTCCTTATCTTTTTATCGCGCATTAAAACTAATGCGTCCTTTATGGTTTTGTTAGATTCAATAGATATGAGGGGAGATGACATTATTTCCTCAGCGCGCGTTTTATTAGGATCTTTACCAGCTCTAACAATCTTTTCAATTATATCTCTTTCAGTTATTATGCCTACTGGACTACCACCACTCATTACTATAATTGCACCGATATTATTTGAAATCATCTTTTTAACAACGAACGAAGCATTATCAGAAAATAATGCTGTGACGGGAGGTCTCCTCATGACAGATTCCACTGAATTTTTTAATCCCAAAAAATTTTCACCATATAATATCTCTGTTTGAAAGCTTATATATTTATTATTTTCGGCGCTGTTGAAGTTTTCTGAGCAACTTTAGAGCATGAAGCATATTTTATAGGTTTGCCTCTAATTCTTTAAGAACTTCATTCGAATCTTTATATGTTTTTGCCGGTATTTTCGCTAATAGCTCGCTAAGTCTAATTTGCTTTCCGTCCT
>CAZOWB010000078.1:0-6275 GCA_964583315.1 uncultured Candidatus Bathyarchaeia archaeon
CCATAGAAGCTGCTAAAAAGAAGGGATCAATAGTCCACATGACAGAAGATGACATATTCAATACTATAGAAAAGCATGCTAAAGATGGCGTAGACTTCATGACGGTACATTGCGGAATAAGAAAGGAAACCGTTAGGAGGATTGCGAAACAACCGCGTTTGATGGGTATAGTCAGTAGGGGCGGAACATTCCTAACTGCATGGATGCTTCATAATGATGAAGAAAATCCACTCTACAAGAATTATGATTATCTGCTTGAAATAGCCGCAAAATATGATTTTGCTCTAAGCTTGGGTGATGGACTTAGACCCGGATGCATATTTGATTCAACAGATTACTTCCAAATACAAGAACTGCTAACGATAGGCGAACTTGTGGAGAGGGCCAGAAATGCCGGTGTGCAGGCAATGGTTGAGGGGCCAGGTCATCTACCACTAAATCATATCGAAGCAAACGTGAAACTTGCAAAATCAATCTGCAAGGAAGCGCCTTTCTATGTTCTTGGTCCAATAGTAACTGAGATAGCGCCTGGATACGATCACATAGTGGGCGCTATTGGAGGAGCGTTAGCTGCATTAGCCGGTGCAGACTTCTTATGCTACTTGACACCGGCTGAACATCTTGGATTACCTTCATTAGAGGAAGTTAAGGAAGGCGTTATAGCTACCAAAATAGCTGCGCATGCAGCTGACATAGTGCGATTAGGATCTAAAGCTATGACTAAAGATTTAAAAATGGCCAAGGCTAGAGCGAACTTAAATTGGAAACAGCAAATAGAAAATGCAATAGATCCAGATAAAGCTATAAAAATACGTGGAAGAACAAAGCTTAAAAGCCCAGAAGCTTGCTCAATGTGTTCAGAATACTGCGCCATAAAAATATTGAAGGAAGCTCTAAATCTTCATTGTCTATAAACTGTAATTGTTATAGGATAAATTTATCTTCTAAATTAATTTTACGAAGACTACGCAACATATATTGAGGTTAAAATGAAAAATGTTTGAAATTGTGAATGTTAAGGAGAAAATCCCTATAGCTATTACTATAGCTGGAAGCGATTCCAGCGGGGGAGCCGGGATCCAAGCCGATTTAAAGACCTTCGCAGCTCTAGGCGTCCATGGCACAACAGCAATAACTTGCATAACTGCTCAAAACACTTATTCTGTAACAGCAATTGAGTGCCTTAAACCTGAATTTGTTAGAGAGCAGATTAGGCGGGTAGCTGAGGATCTGGGAATAGATGCTGGAAAAACAGGTATGCTCTACACTGAAGAGATCATAAAGAGCGTCGCTGATGAAATCTCACGATATGGATTCCCATTAGTTATTGATCCAGTAATGACTGCTAAGTCTGGGGCTCCACTGCTGAAGAACGAAGCTAGAGAGGCGCTGAAAAAGCATTTGTTTCCTTTAGCAACAGTTGTAACTCCCAATATATTTGAAGCTGAAGAATTGATTGAAAGAAAAATCGCAAACATTGAAGATGTTAAAAAAGCTGCCGAAGAAATATGTGCTATGGGACCTAAAGCAGTTTTAGTTAAGGGTGGACATCTAAACATTATGGACGAATCTATTGATGTGCTTTATTATAAGGGTGAATACAAAATTTTCAGAGCGCAAAGATTAAAAGTGAAAACAACGCATGGAACAGGCTGTAGTTTCTCGGCTGCTATAGCAGCTTTTCTAGCGAGGGGGGAGAACCTACCTTCAGCAATTAAGCATGCGAAAACCTTTATTACGCAGGCAATAAAGTTTGGTTTAAATATTGGTAAGGGCGCTGGACCAGTTAATCCAATGGCTACTCTATATCGGGAGGCTTCCAAGTATCATATTCTCAGAAGTATTGATGAGGCTAAAAGAATCCTTGAATCCTCACCCTTTATTGCTGATTTAGTGCCTGAAGTCGGAATGAACATTGCTATGGCGCTACCTCATGCTGAAAACACCAGTGAAGTAGCAGCTATTCCAGGGAGATTAGTTAGAGTTTTTGATAGAGTTAGGTCTTATTCATGTCCAGAGTTTGGGGCTTCAAGTCATCTCGCTCGATATTTGCTTGAAGTATTAAAATATGATGAAAGAAAGAGAGCCGCCATTAACATAAAATTCTCAGAAACAATTCTTAATTTGCTTAAAAAAATGAATTTAAAAGTATCATTTTATGATAGACGGAAAGAACCGGAGGAAATTAAGCATATTGAGGGCATGACCATACCTTGGGGAGTTAAACAAGCAGTTACTGAAATAGGTAGTGTTCCAGACGTGATATATCATAAAGGAGATATTGGAAAAGAACCCATGATAGTTCTTTTAGGAGAAAACCCTATAAAATTAGCAAGGAAGGTCGCTGAAATAGCACTTAAATGCAGGCGTTATAAAACAGATAATGAAAGACATTAAATAACGTTAAAAATTTCAAGAAACGCTATTCATGCTATAATTAGTGAAAACTGTTAAAGAGCAAGTTTTGACTAATTTATAATTTATCTGAGAGATTAACTCAAGATAAACATCAAACGAAGATGACGACTTTTATGTACCTAATGTTTATAGTAAATAATCGAATGAATTTTTGTGAACTTTGTAGAAAAATCGCAACAAACATATGTAGAAGATGCGGTCGAAAGATTTGTGTTAGCTGTCATTTTCATCATGGATTATGTAGGGCGCGTGCAAAACATTTGAATAAACTCTAGCGTAGCCTACTTAATGGATACAAAAGCATCAACATATGAGAAAACTACTTCCATTCCAACTTTTAACAATCATTGAAACTGATCATCCATTCACTTAAAAATCTTTAAAAATATATATTAGCCACATCAACTAAGAAATTAGTTTATAATAACGGCGGGGCTAAAAATCATAGATGCTAAGAGGTGTGGAGTGAGGTAATGATAACTAAACTTTTCGGTATGCGTCTACCCTTAGCAATATTTGTATTATCAGTTTTAATTTTCTTAGCTGTCGGCTCCTCAATGATATATTCTACCTTGACCAGCAATCTAGTGGAGAATGGAAATTGGTTGCATATAAAAACAGATGTCTGCGAATTGAATTTTCCAAGAGGATGGTACATGGATAAGGGGAGTGTTGGAGAAGAAAACAAGACCATTTATATAATTAACCTATTTAGTGACGATTTTCAAACAATCACGCATTTAGAATTTTATAGTGAAGGGGCAACTCAGGATTTCATGAGAGAAAATAACCTTACGGATATATCATCAATACCCGATTTTGAAGCGCAACGAATATACAACTGGTTATTAAGTCAGAGTGAAAATGCTACTTTATACCTTATTGGAGAAAAATCAGAATTATTGAATTTTGTTAAAAATTGGGGAGAGAAACATGGATATGAAATATATTATTTGCTTATAGACATAAAAAATGCTTACAAAGAAAGTAACATTTACTATAACACAACAGGGCTTTTCATTTCTTTAATGATGGACCATAGGTTGTTTAAAATAATATTTTATGGTGAGGAAAATTCTTGGGAAAAAAATCAAGATAATTTTAAGAGAATATTAAGCTCAATAAAAATTTTTGAAGTAAGTGATTGATTATGGATCTAAGCAAAATAGATTATTGGAAGCTAATTCACATACTTATAGGTGGATTAACATATCTAGTTGGTGTTTTCTTTCTTGAGATGCTGGTGCGGCTAGTTGCGGATTGGATCTTCAGAACTACAGCCATATATGGGGTATTAGCGTATGAGGAAGCGCAAAATGCATATTATATAATTAGATTGGGAACTATTTATTTGCCAAGTGGATTTTTTGGAGGATTGTATACTGGATACAAGATAAAGGAGAAACTTAAATTAATAATGATGTTTCCGAGTATAACTGGTTTCCTACTCGTACTTATTATACAATATTTCCTAGGTTATATGACTTTAATAATTTCAGCATCTCTATTAAATTTGGCAAAAATCATTGCAATACCATTTATTGTTTCACTTAGTGGTTCTTATTTGGGGGGTTATACGATTAATTGGCAAGTGGAGGAAGTGGTGGAAGAAAGAATAAGTCTTTTATTCGAAGAGGTAAAAGAATCATAGTGCTATCAATATTGTTATGTCATTTACATTTGTTCCTGTTGGTCCAGTGAAAATAAGGTCTTCAATTTTTGCAAAGAATGAATAGGAATCATTATTACGCAAATATTCTTCTGGGTTGAGTCCTTTTATTTTTGAGCGATCTATGGTATCTCCATCAACTATTGCTCCCGCAGCATCTGTAGGACCATCAACTCCATCCGTGCTTACTGAGGCAACTACTACACCCCTTAATCCAGATATGCCTAACGCCGAAGCTAATGCTATTTCCTGATTTCTGCCTCCAACGCCTTCACCCACCACTGTAACTGTGGTTTCTCCTCCCATAACTATGCCCGCTGGACGTGGGATCGGATTATTTGATATTATGATTTCCTTCGCTATGGTACTTATAAATAACCCTATGTTTCGTGCTTCCCCCTCTATGAGTGATGTAAGTAGTAGGGTATTTAATCCTCTTCTTTTTAATTCCTCCACTGCCGAAAGACACGCAATTCTATTATTTCCTATTATAAAGCTATAAGCTTTCTTAAAGCATGGATCATCGTTTTTTGGGGTTTCCGGAATTAGACCATTTTTTCCTCTTAAAAAAAGTTTTTTAATAGAGTCTGGTGTTTCATCCCAGATATCATATTTCTTTAGAACATTTATTGCATCATTGAATGTTGTTGAATCTGGAATGGTTGGTCCGGAAGCTATGACATCTAATAGATCACCTACAACATCTGAAAGTAATAAGCTAATGAGAGTTGCTGGATAAGCGCTTCTTGCTAGCTGACCGCCCTTAAACTTTGACAGATGCTTTCTGACAGCATTTATTTCGTTAATTGTTGCTCCCGACTTTAATAGAATTTCTGTAATCTTCTTCTTGTCTTCCAGAGATATTTCGTCTCGTGGATAAGCCATTAGGCTTGATCCGCCTCCTGAAATTAGGCATATCACCAGATCATCTTCTTCAGCTTTTTCAGCTAGTTCTATGATTTTTCTTGCTCCTTCAACGCTGCTTTGATCAGGTATTGGGTGGCTTGCTTCATGAATCTTTATGATTTTAGTTTTGAATCTTCTGGCGGTTTCATGTGGAACAACTACTATCCCCTCGCTTATCCGTTCATCAAGAATTTCTTCTATTGCCTCCGCCATATATCCGCTTGCTTTACCACCACCAACAACAAATATTTTCTTAAACGATTTTAAATCGAAGATTTTATCATTTACTATCAATCTTTCATCGGTTAGCAAAACCTTTGAGTGAATTAAATTTTTTGGATCCACGGATCTGATGGCTCTTTCAATAGCATCCAATGCGATACTCCTTGCTTTTCGATTAATATCTGATAGCGCATTATCTAGAATTCTCTCTCTATTCATAACTTTCATTCTTATTTACCTCAGTATTTTTATAGAAGATGACAGTCAAATGAAAGATTATTATGCTTGTTTATATTAGGGTTTATCTTGGGAGTTCCTCTTGAAGATATTGACTCAATCACCTAGTGTTCGCGAGTCTATTTTTTATGAAAAAATTGCAGACGATAAAGTTAAATGCACTTTATGTGAACGTAAATGCATTATCCCATCAGGTAGCTCAGGTTTCTGTAAAACCCGAGTAAATATTAACGGAAAACTTTACACGATAGTGTATGGGGTTCTCAGCGCTTTAGAAAGTCGACCAATAGAAATTAAACCATTCTTCCATTATTGGCCGGGTTCGACAGCGCTTACCTTCTCAACATGGTCCTGCAATTTTGATTGCCCATGGTGCCAGAATTGGAGTCTATCAAAAACCGCACCAGATCCCAGTAATGCCAACTATTATCCGCCTGAAATGATTATCGAATTAGCCCTTCAGAACCGTGATGAGGGGTTGTGCGCCAGCTTTCAGGAACCAACGTTACTAACAGATTGGAATATTGATCTTTTTAAAATTGGAAGTAAATTGGGCTTATATGCATGCTATGTATCTAATGGTTATATGACTCTTGAGGCTTTGAAGGCTTTACGTGAAGCTGGAATGGACGGTTTAAAAATAGATGTTAAAGGTGATTCTGAAGTTTATAAAAAGTTCTGCGGTGGAATTAATGTTGAGAAAATTTGGAGAAACATAAGAGAATCGAAAAAGCTAGGTTTCCATGTAGAACTAGTAAACTTAATTATTACAGATGTGAATGATGATGAAGAATGTATTAGATATGTGATTGAAAAGTCACTC
>CAZOWB010000079.1:0-6268 GCA_964583315.1 uncultured Candidatus Bathyarchaeia archaeon
ATTCGCTTCCATCCCATATGAGAGTATCATTCGGGTATATTAGTTCTCCATCAATCAGTATTCTTTCAGCGAAGCTGCAATATTCGTCCCAGGCTGGCTGGGCGCCAGCCTCTCTACCGGGGGAGTCGCTGACGAGAGGTGTATTGCTAAGCTCAAATTTCGTTGTGTCTCCGTCGCCTGTGAAGAATTCAACCCAGCGTGTGGTTTGCTTCTCAACCGCATCTAATAGGCTCCATGGGTTGAATACTTCGTCGAGCTGATATTGAACTTCACGGTCAAGCTTATCCTCCACAACTTCGTTGCCGTCGAGGTCACCAGCATTCCAATCATCTGCATCGTGATAGTTCACTATACCGTAGACTGTTACGCCTCTGAACTGCGTGTCAGGCTCGTTCGGGAGATCAAAGTCCCATTCACCTATAACGTATGGGACAGCTGGCTCAACACTCATATCGGTTTTATGGACATACCTCTTGTAAACCAGCCATATGTTGTCTTCTCCCTCAGGCGGAGCCCTAGTAAATATCACTACGTCATTTTCGGAATCCCATATGTATGGGTAGTCAACAAGGGCTCCTGGCAGCTCTCTTCCTGCCGGAGCCTGTAGCTTACCGTTAACGAAGACCATTGGTTCGTCGCTCCAGACGCCGTCGCCCCTAGGATATGGAACAGGCTCGGGGTCGGGGAACTCTATCGCGAACACTGTGGCTGTTCCATTTCCGCTGAACTTAGCTATGTACGTCTCCATGGTTGTTAGTATCCTTTTCCTAGTCATGTAGGTTGTTCCTTCAACATACTTTGAGATTAGGCTTGGCCAGAAGGCTGCGAAGCCAACGTAGCCTGGTGTATCGCTGGAGATTATTTGCGCAACATCATAGTAGGCGTTGTTTGGATAGTATGGATGCCAACCTTCGTGATAGCATGTGAGTAAGTCATCAAAGAAGTGAGCGTAGCTCCTTGGGGATTGAACTGTCCCTAGGTCCCATTCACCCCTGTTGCTGAATTCAACCTGGAAGTAGCTTGAGAACTTCCTGAAGTCAAGCCTCTTGATGTCTTTGAGAACTATAACGTACTTTTTAACCTTCTCGAATATGAAGGTTAGGTCAACCCTCACAAGCGGGAAGTTCTTTGCGGTATCTTCATAGATTGTTGTGCTTGAGAGGGCTACAAACAGCCTTGAGCTGTTGTATAGGACTTTTAGTGGAGCGGTTTCAACGTAACCTATCTCTTCACCGTCGGCGGAGTATCCGCCATATTTTCTTCCGCCAAGGACTGTTACGCTATCGGCCGCTGGGGCCCTCTTCCAATCTCCACCTATACCATCTGGAGAATATGAATCACTGTAAAGGGCAAATGCCCAAACGTTCCTAAATGTCCCGGAGTAAGCATATGTTATATTGATAACCCAACCCTGACTCCACTCGAACTCAGGCACATATGGGTCGGAGGCAAACGCGTCAACACCATCATATAATAGACCAGTCTTAGTGTTAGCGTCGATGAGCTCACCGAACTTTGATATACCAATTGTTAGACTGTTCTTTTCGTATGGATAAAGCACATAATAATCGCTGTCAAGTACTCCTGGAACAGTTAAGTACCATTCTGCTGGATCTTGCCCTTCTTCTTGGGATACTGCCGGTATGACATATAGCATTGAGGCTAATAGCGATAACAGCATTATTGCAGTTGTGGTTAATCCAATTAATGTTCTTTTATCCATATTGCACTTTTCCCCTTTCCACACACTTAACTTTATTTTTTACATGCGTGCACGCATGTTTAAACGTGCACAATACATTATTTGAGCAGGAGAAATTTAAAAGTTTTGAGAACAAAATGAATATACAAATTGTATATAATTTAAAAAAATAGAATCTAAAACAAAAAACTCTAAATATAATAACAGCCGCATAATTATTGCGGAATCACAGGAAGCGAAAAAATGGCTGAAAAACTCAAACGCGAATTCATAGAACTCCTAGAACAGGACAAAGAATTCCGATATACAGTAGCAGGATACCTCGGACTATCAGAAATACTGAAAAGACTAGACAGACTAGAGGAGGGACAAAACAAACTATGGGAAAACCAAAATAGATTGTGGGAGGAAATCAAAAAGCTAAGAGAGGGACAGGACAGATTATGGGAAAACCAGAACAAGCTGTGGGAGAACCAAAATAGGCTTTGGGAGGAAGTTAGAAGCCTACGTGAGGGACAAAACAAACTATGGGAGGAAGTCAAAGCGCTGAGGGAAGGACAAAACAAACTATGGGAGGAAGTTAGAAGCCTACGTGAGGGACAAAATAGATTGTGGGAGGAAGTTAGAGCGCTGAGGGAAAGCCAGAACAAACTTACAAGAGAACAAGAGAGAACACGCAGATACATGATTGCTGGTTTCAGAGATCTAAGCAAAACTCTAGGAGTAACATTTGAGGAACACGCTTCATCCTTTCTGGAGGTTATGCTCATAGAGATGGGATACCCACATGCCAGAGTAGACAAAAAGCATCTAATTTGCAATGGAGAAATTATAGAAATAGACATGTTTTGTGAGGAGCCGCTAGTTGTAGGCGAAGTAACTATAAGATTGAGAAGCAGCGAGGAAGCCCGAAGAGAAGTTGAAAAACTAATTAGGCATGTGAGGGCGGTCAAAGAAAAATATAAGAGAGAACCATTTTTAACTATACTCTCAGTTGCAAGGATAACCCCTGAAGCCGCAGAGACATTAGAGACCTTAGCGGAAAAACATGGCATAAGGCTGATTTTAGGAAAGGAAATTGAAGAATCCCTTCGAATATAAAAAGATAAAAATTAACTTAGCTTGAATTTAGCAATTACTAGCTATTTTTGCAATTGACGGAACAGTTTTTCAGTAGGTGAATTAGAGTGGAAAACGAATTGAAAACCCCAATTTCTAAGGAAGAAATACGTAGATTAAGGTCTGGAGAGATGGTTTATCTTACGGGAACAATAGTAACAGCGCGGGACGCAGCCCATAAAAGAATACGGCAATACCTTATGGAGGGCAGGAAATTACCCTTTAACCTTAGAGGCCTAGCATTATTTCACTGTGGTCCAGTGGTTAAAAAAGTAGATGATGAGTGGGTTGTGCTGGCTGCTGGACCAACAACAAGCATGCGTATGGAGGCATATGAGCATGAGATAATTAAGAAGCTTGGTGTTAGACTTATAATTGGTAAAGGTGGGATGGGAGATAAAACCAAAAGGGCGATGATGGAGTATGGTGCAGCCTACGCAATGTTCACTGGTGGAGCAGCTGTTTTAGCAGCGAAGCATATTAAGGCGGTGAAGAATGTTGAGTGGTTGGATCTGGGCATTCCTGAGGCGGTTTGGACCTTTGAGGTAGAAGATTTTGGACCTTTAATAATTGCTATGGACTCTTATGGGAACAATCTTTTTGAGAGGGTCATTGAAAGAGCTAGGAGAAATAAGATGCAAATATTTAAAAAACTTTCTTTAATTTGAGGATGAATATTATAACGACAAAAATTATTCCAGAATATAAGATAAGGGCTAGTAGGGGGGTTAGGTAAACCATAATTAGAACAGCCAATAAATACAATTGTATTTTTTCGGCTGGCAATCTGTTGGCATCTGATATTGCGCTCTTATATATTAGTTTGGCAAGAAATTTAAATGGTTGAAGAAATGGATTAAGTGGGTCAATGCTTTCTATAGATGATTCGACCTTTCTTATTAGGGGAGAGTAAGTATATAAATCCGGTATGTTAAAGCCTAGAGCGTTAAGTTCATCTGCAATGGATTCGCCAGCTGCAAGGCTCAAGTAGTAACAGAGCACAGCATTATCTTCAACTTTTCTGTTACTTAAAAGTTTAAAGAAGCGAGCGTAATAGTTTAAGCCGCCATGTTTCTTGGCTAATCTGCTAACAACATAGTATGCGGACGTATATAATGTATTTAGATCTCTAGGCGTGTTACCGGGACTCCAGTAAACAAGAAAGCCAAGATTAATGTTTACAGATGCTTCAAGACCCTTTACTTTATTTTCCAGCTCCCGCTTGATCATGCTTGCACCTTCATAGCCTAGGTTTTCGGCTATTTCCACGCTTACATATTGCGCCATACCCTCATGGAACCATAGAAGATTCCGCGGGGAAATGCCAGCTCTCCATAAGAAATGATGGATAAGCTCATGTAATGCTACAACCTCTAGGTATCCCTCTACATAGCGTGTGAAGATGAAGTTTATGTGTATATCTCCTAGGCTTTCACCGGAGAAGGGAACATAGCCTCCGATAGACATTAGAGAATAAAAGTCTGGGATAAAGAATCTGATGGTTACATTATTCTTGTCATTTAGGGAATCTGATTGTTCAAGCGTCATATTAAATAAATTAACAAGAGAATTATAGGTAGCATTATATAAGTTCAGAATTTTCCAGGCGTAGCTCTCATAGCGTCTAACAGTATTGAACTTGAAAATTCCGCTTTCTAAAAGTATATAATCTGCTTCCCTAGACACTTTGAACCCTATCTCTATCCGTAGGAGATTTTCTGTTGGGGGTAAATTCCTAAACAGGATATAACTTGAATTTGAGGATCTATCCGGCCTATATGAACCAGCGCTTCCTATAGCTAGCGCTTCACCCGGATTAACCTTGAATGCTGGAGGAAAAATGACGGATGCCTCAAACCTGCTTCCACGCTTAAAACCTATTTGGGGCGAATAAAAAATTCCGTTTGGTTCGATTATCATGGCAGCTGTGGAAAAGTTAAATTCGATAACCATCTCAAAACGTGATCCATTTGACGCAAAAATAAAATTTAATACTTCATAGAAGTAGTAGGGTACACCAGTATGTTTTTCAGGTTCATCCAAATACCATTCACGAATTCCACCGGATATCGTATAATTTATCCATTCGGAGAATTTTGGAACTAAAACCCATGAAGATCCATGATCCGCATTGCTACTATAGATGATTCTGACAAATGTAGAACCATCATCATTAACGATGAATTGATAATTAAAGTATTCCTCGGGTGAAGCAATTGAAAAAGCCGGTGGAAGCCAAACATAATAGGAGAGAGAAAGAGAGAGTAAAAGGAGAACGTAAAATTTCAGATTTAAGCTAGAACTCTTATACAATTTAGAATTCATAGCTATTCCTTCAAACACTAAATTTTAGAAGAGAAATATTAACATTACTTGATATTCTTCGCCTCCTTCTTAATTACTGATAAAATACTTAAGGGCCAAAATTTGCTTATCATAGAATCTCTTCCTGTTGTGGTAATTGTTTTTGGGTAGGATGATGGGTTTTATCTTTCGCTATAGTTTTGTATTTTCAGGGGTTATAGGTCTCTTATGGTGAAGACTTTTATGTAGTCTCTCACTTTATTCCGAATTGTTTTGTCTTCTGTTACCAGCGGAACTCCTCTATTCTTAGCTAGAAAAACATAGGAGGCATCATAGAATGTCAGGTTAAATTTACTTGCTAGATTAAATATTTCGATTTCATTGCACTTTATATTAATTAACTCCATGAGATTTAGGGTTCTCTTCACTAAATTCATTAATCGCCTATAATCGCTCTCTTTTAAATCCTCTATAAGCACTCTTCTCTTCCATAATAGATTTCCAAGCTCATATCTAGCAAGGTTCAGCGTATAATTTCCCGCTAAAACCGCAATTTTGCCCTCGACTATAGCTTCGAAGATTGATGAGGGATCGAAGACCAGTTTCATCTGCTTAATCTATCCTCCCTGATGGATTTAACAATATATTCTGTGGATATTTTGCTTAGGATGTCTTTAATTTCCTCTATTTCTCTTTTTAAATCTTCTATCTCCCTTCTCTCCAGCTCCTCCATTATAGCCTTCTTCAGAAGCTTTGAAGGTTTGATGCCGAGCTTCTCAAGCTTTTCCTTAACCTCACGTGGGATCTTCACGGAAACTGTCACATACTTACCCAAAATAACCACCTATGTAACTACCTTAAAGTAGGAATATAAAGGTTTACATTCAATTAAAAATTAGGAATCTTCCTGAAATACTTTTATATGAGAGTAGTAGCAAAGTTTATATCGGAAAACGGTATAAACAAATTTTGCAGAAACAATCACGGTCACATGCACCTCCTCAACGCTCATGTTGAGGGGGGAAGGGTGAAAGTGGGAGATTCGCTCTCACGATGATCACCACGCATAGGCCCAACGTCAAACAGATGCTGAACCCGAGTAGACCCGGCACGCCGACGCCGTCTGGTGGATGGCTCGGCTTG
>CAZOWB010000080.1:0-6265 GCA_964583315.1 uncultured Candidatus Bathyarchaeia archaeon
GCCTCATCAACAACCTTTAATGCCTCAACTATTGCCCTACGCTGGTCCTCTGGGATTATAGGTTTTCTCCCCTTCAGTTTCTCAACAGTTTTATCTCTGGCAACTATAACAATTAATTTGGAGTTTTCGCCGCCAGCTTTTTTAGCGTTAGTCAAATAATATACATGCCCATAATGTAAGAGATCGAATGTTCCCTCAGCCAACACAACCCTTTTTTTAACACTTTTCGCGTCGCCCATTCTTATTTATCACCTACCATTTGAAGCTAACAAGGTTTAACATGCGTAGAGCGTCCAAAAGACCCTCACAATAGGCAATAGAAGCTAAACTCACCTCATATTCTTTTCTCCTCAAATAATATTTGGCATCCTCAAAGTATCTCCTAGCTTCATCCACAATCTCTTCCACAAGTCTCTTTTCAACAGAAACTGAGTCATCCACAATTCTTAACTCCCTAAGAACTTTCTCGGTTTTAAGTACGTACTTAAGCGTTTTCTCTTTAATATTATTCTTCATCCAATCATCTCCCTAATCCATTCTGGTGCATCAGCTAAGGTTATTAGAGCCTCAGCCTCCATAAAATGAAGCCTCTCAGCCGGGATAACAAGTGAGTGAGGCGGATTGCCGAAGTCAAAGCTGAGGAGTTTCTCAAAGGAATCCGCTTTCACAACAACATCTTCTGATCCTGCTCTTGCAACGCCAACAGCCAAGCTTCTTTCATTAATAATATCATGCTTATTGATTCTTTCCAGTTCTAGTAGAATTTTCAGAGCTTCATTGATTGTCATATATCTCGCCTTTTCAGCCTTAATGTCTAAAAAGCATAGCGTATGTAAATTTCTGGATTTATTCTCAGCTATCACTATATACGGTGTTTGTGATATTCGGTTTCTTTCCGGGAATGGTATAGTCACGCTTTTGCCAAACCTATAATTCTGTAGCCCGGAAAGCCCTATGACAGCCGATATAATGGATGCTCCATGAACTATCCTCGTTTTAATACCCATCTTCTCAGCCTTCACTCTGAGAGCTAGATGCGTTGTAGCAATCAGTGGATCGCCAGGAACCAGAAAAACAACCCTCGCATTTTTAGCCCTCTCAAGAATAATCTCACCATTCTCATCCTCAAGATTTCTTCTCGAAACAATAATCAAATCCTTTCCAGAAACTCTCTTAAAATCTTCAATATTGAAATCCGGCATTAAACTAGTATAAAACTCGGCGAAAACATAATCGGCTCTCCTGAGTTCCTCAAGCCCACGAAGCGATATATCTAAGCAGCCGTAAAGCCCCAAACCGACAAAGACTAGCTCGCCCATAAATATTCTATCACCCATCTAAAACCAACATCTAATTATTACATTAATGCTTGAAAAAGAAAAAGTTATTAACCATTTGATTAACTATCTCATATTTGAAAGATGGGCCCGTAGCTTAGCAAGGCAGAGCGGCGGACCCGCTGAGAAAGCGGGGCTGAAGCTCTTAAACCGCCTTTACACGAGAGGAGACACCCGTAAAAGCGCTCCATTAGCGATGAAGAGCGCTTCGGGAAGGTCGAGGGTTCAATTCCCTCCGGGCCCGCCAAAACAATTTCCTCTTTTATCTTGGAAAATCATGATGACTTATTACATCCGAAAAAGTTTATTTCCATTAACTAATTTTCAAGTAAACTTTGTTTTTCGGATAAATCCTTAAATTAGCCTTAAAATATATTTAATTAATCTCAATTTCTGCTTTCAATCTATTTTTACTGAAAGTTATAGAAGCAAAAGGGATAAAATATCAAATTTTTGGTGTTTCACGAAGTTAATCTAGATAATCTGTAAAGCTAAAAATAACCGCCGAAAATCTATTTAAGAGATTCTATTCTTAAAATTATACAAAAGATGCAAAATTTTGCATCATACCGAAAGGAGATGATGAAGATGGATGGCGAGGAAGGTTCAGAGGATGAGGAAAATAGTTATAGACGAAAGCCTAAATTTATTAGGGATTTCAATTTCAAACTGGAAACTCTCAGTCTTAAATCTTAATAATTCATGTATTTACGTATTTGCCTGCTTTTTACCCCACTTTTACTGTGACAATTTTTCAGGAGTTTTCTTTTATGAAAAATGTTAATAGTTCTTCTCAGGGTTCTTTCTCTAAAACTTTTAGGGAATGCTTATTGTCGTTTAGCTTTGATATTGCCGGTTTATTAGCTGGTGTAATCCTTGCCTCTCAAACTTACATTTTCAGTTTTTCACCGTGGATTATTATGGTTTATCCGGCGATTTTAAGCGCCAGAGGTATGATAGGGGGAATATTTACCGGTAGATTGAGTACAGCTCTTCACGTTGGTATAGTATATCCAAGGTTTCTTGGAAATACAAGGACATTCCATAGACTTTTTGAAGCAATAATCGTGATGACGTTAATGACGAGTCTATTCATGAGTTCGACGGCTATAGTTTTTGGTTTTCTTCTTTGGGGAATAAAGATGTCAGATTTTCTAAGCCTTGTATTGTTCGTAATGGGGACGATGGCTCTTGGACTAACAATATCCTTCATCACCATAATTGTTTCCTTTGTTTCTTTTAAAAGGGGTTTAGATCCGGATGTTGTCGTTTATCCCATTATGTCTACAACCGCGGACATAATGATAACAGTATTTTATATGGTTACGACTGCCCTATTTTTTCTCTTCGGTGAAATTGGAAAAAACCTGATAGTCATTATTGATGCTTCCTATCTGATTTTATCCTTTCTCATACTTTTACGCAATATTCATGATAAGGAGTTCATCAAAGATATAAAAGAGGTTCTTTTAACGCTGATAATAGTGGCGTTTATAGTTAACTTCACTGGCACCTTCCTAGGCAAGATAAGCGCCATCGTTAAGAATAGAAGGGAGGTGTACACGATTTATCCCGCCTTAATCGATACTATAGGAGATGTAGGTTCCGTTGTTGGTTCAATAGTGACAACAAGATTAGCACTAGGTTTCCTTAATCCATCTCTCATTGCTATAAACAGAATTAAGAAGCAAATATTGAGCTCATGGTTAGCTTCAATAATAATTTTTATTTCCCTATCATTTCTATCATTACTATTAAATGGAATACTTGAGGCTTCAACATTCACTGGCTTTACATATATTCTGCTAATAACAAACGTCATCGCTATTCCCATCATAGTCATTATTTCATATGTTATTTCGATCCTTGCCTTTAAAGGAGGTTTCGACCCCGACAACTTTGTTATTCCAATAGAAAGCTCTTTAGCCGATAATGTGACGACCATTGCCTTATTTGTCGCTATACTCTTACACTAACGCGAAAAATAGGTAGATTTAAAATACTCCTTTGAAAATAATTAGAAGCTAGGGAGAGAGATAACTGAATATGCATAGGAAGGAGAAAATTACATATCAACCTATATCTGCAAGAGAACTTCTCTTAGAAATGAAAAACCTTAGTGAATTAATGATTGACTTAGCTTATTCAGCTGCCCTATTTAATGATAAGGAACTTGCTGAAGACGTCATTGAACTTGAAGAAAGAGTAGATATGCTGGCTTATCTCCTAAATATGGAAATAATGATAGCGGCAAGAGATGTTGAAGACGCAAAAACCTTATCAGGTGTTGCAAGAGTTGCCTCAGCGGCAGATAAGATTTCAGATGCAGCCGGTGATATAGCGGCGATAGTTTTACAGGATATAGGCGTACACCCAATTATAGCGAAAATATTTGAGAAAGTTGAAGAAAGATTGGCGAGAATTAGCGTTCCAAAGAATTCTCCTATAATTGGTAAAAAGCTGGATGATTTAGATTTAGCGTCGATGGGAATCGATGTAATAGCCATTCGTAGAGGCCGAGACTGGATAATAGATCCAAAGGATGAAGAGATCATTAGTGATGAGGACATCCTAATTGTGCGTGGAACCCAAACTGGCATAAACGAGTTTAAAGAGAAGGCTGGAGACAAATCTGTGAGAACCAAAGAGATGAAGCCTAGAATGTTAAGGAAAGTGGAAAAATTTAAGGAAATAGTTGACAGATTCGCTGAGCTCAAGAATATCTCCGAGCTGATGATTGATTTAGCTTATTCGGCACTTATGCTAAACAGCAAGGAACTTGCCGAAGAAGTATATGACCTCGAAGAACAAATTGATAAGCTACACACAGAATTTGAGCTACTGGTCTTATCCAGTAGATTTGGTAAAAGCGAAATAAAAGGAATACTTGGACTCATAAGACTTGGCGTCGCCGCCGAAAAAATATCTGATGCAGCAACCGAAATAGCTGAAGTTATCCTAAGAGGGATTGAGCCCCATCCAGTTCTAAAAATGACTATAGAGGAGGCTGAAGAAACAGTTGTATATGTCCGGGTAAGCGGAGATTCACCTTTAGTAAATAAGACCTTAAAAGAGGCTCGTATACCAGAAGAGACGGGAATGTGGGTTCTCGCTATAAGAAAGAAAGATAAATGCATTAGACCTAAATCCAACACTAGAATTGAAGCAGGCGATATATTGATAGCATCTGGCTATTCCGATGGAAAAGAAGACTTAATCAAATTGGCATCTCCCAAAACGGAAAGTTTGGACATAGAAGATCTAGAGATGAACGATTAAAAAGGAAAAGGATATTCTTCATTATTATTACAAACTGGAAGATAGAGAGTTAGTTGCTAACTCAACTCTTTTATGCAATCCCAATTTTCCTGTTTATAACGATTTTGACTATTAGGGCCGTAATAAGCCCGGTTGAAATTACGAGTATAAGAGGAATCAATATGTTTAGTGGAAAGAGGATAGCCGCCTCCTTACTTTCAATTATGATATCGCTTCTGCCATAGATTTGAGCTGCCTCACTTAGGGATAGATTACGTGTCTCATTAATCATACTGGATGTGTAATGTTTTTCGTCTTCTTTTGTTGTTGGCAAAGTTTGTGTCGTAGTTGATGTTAATATTGGAATATACAGTGTTAATGGAAGTAACATAACTATAATCCCTAGAAAAATTGCGGCAAATGAGTAAAATGCAATCTTCTTAAGCATGACTCCTCAAAAAATAGAAGGGGAAAATCGCATATATTTCTATATTCTAGAACACCCAAAATTGTTTACTTAGAGGAAGTGCTTATGGCTGGAAAGCTGGCTATAGGTATAGATTTAGGTGGAACAAATGTTAGGGTCGCATTAGGAAATAGCGATGGACGAATACTAAAGAAAATCTATGAGAGAACTGATAAAAGTAAAGGTCCTGAAGGCGTAAGCAAGCAGATAATCAGAATGATTAGCTCGCTTATAGATGAAAAACAAGTATGGAGAGAATTGAGGAGATAGGTATAGGTTCAGCTGGACCCCTTGACATTAGAAGAGGCGGCTTAATGAAGCCTACAAATCTACCCTTCGATTTTGTCCCGCTTGTTAAGCCGCTGGAAGAGGAGTACAATCTACCAACATATTTGCTTAATGATTGCGTTGCCGCAGTTATGGGTGAGAAACATTTCGGCTTAGGGAAAAGTCACAATAACCTTGTTTACGTAACAATCAGCACTGGCATAGGCGGCGGAGTCTACGTTGATGGACACTTACTAATAGGTAAGGATGGTAATGCACATGAGATCGGCCACTTCACAATAGACTTTGAAGGTCGGCTTCTTTGTGGTTGTGGAAGGAGAGGACAGTGGGAGGCTTATTGCTCCGGTAATGGAATCCCAAATTATTCCAAGCTCATTATTGAAGAGAAGGGACTAATGAAGATTACGGGAAGCAGCCTAATAGAAGAGGTTCGCAGGAACGGTTATGCCAGCATAACGGCTAAGGTAATTTATGATTATGCTAAGGTTGGCGATAAGGTTGCAGAACTGATAGTTGAGAGAATCGGTATTTTAAATGCTATCGGATTTGCATGCGTGGTTGATGCTTACGATCCAACGTTGATAACTGTAGGCGGATCAATAGCGTTAAATAACCCAAACTTAGTTATTAATCCAATTAAACAGCATACTGGCGAACATGCCAGAAACCGCATTCCAGAGATAAAGCTTACACCACTACGCGAAGACGCTGTTCTCTATGGGGCTTTAGCATCAGTCTTTCATCAAAAGGAAATAAGCTAAGAGCCATTATCTCAATTTCCTTACAATAAATCCTATCATACCCAAAATAGCCACCGTAGCTACTGTAATGCTATATGTCACCGCAGCTGAGGAGCCTAATAGTTGCCATAGTGATCCAACCATTATATTAGCAAATAGGAATGCTGAACCTACCA
>CAZOWB010000081.1:0-6240 GCA_964583315.1 uncultured Candidatus Bathyarchaeia archaeon
TGCCCAAGAGAACCCATGCCTTTATAGTATTCGGAGAGGAAGACTAATAGTCCCATAATTTCTTCTTTAGGGAAGTTTAGTGGGAATGGGATTTCCCATAGGTCTCCTTTGGGTTTTGTGGGAAGCTTCCATTTCCGTTCAAGAGAAGGCGTTATTATTCTAGATGCTATCAGTGACGGATAAATCGATGATCCGATACAAGCTAAGATTATGGCGAGGAGAGAAATTAATATAAATAATGATGAAATGTTGAATATGGCTCCGGGGATCATTTTGATAAGTAACAAATTAAAACCATAGCCTATTAGATATCCTATTACGGAGGCTAATATAGCGTATGTAACGGCTTCAGCAAGGAACATTAAAACGCCGCCGAAGGGATCCATTCCTAGTGAAGAATAGATGAAGATCTCGCGCTTACGACTGTAAACGGAGCTTGTGATGAAATTAGTTATTGATAGAACCGCTATTGCCATTAATACCCACATAACTTCCCAGCCTATCACATAATATGATGTACTTTTGCTTAAAACTGCAGATTTTTCTTCGTGTCCAACATAAACTGGAGAGTCTGTTCCAAGCGCTATTTTGCGACCTAACTCAAAGAGATCGTTTTGCGTAACATTATACTTGGGTATAATGGTGATGCTCGAAATGAAACCGCCGAATTTATAGGCGGTGGTCCAGGGGATTACTATAACAGAGTCTATTGATATTGGTCTAGGAATTTGACCAGGCGGTATTCCTCGTTCGACTCTTGAGAGCTCGTTGCTGAATATCGGGTCTAATGGGAGTAGTGAGCGGCCATCAAAATCCGTTAATTCTGTCTGGATAGTTGATTCTATTATTCCCATCACTTTTAGATTCCAGTTATAATTCTTTACGTAAAGAGTGTCCCCAACTGTAATGTTTAGGTAATTTGCAAGCCCTTTAGGTACCAAACATTGATATGGACTTTTCGGTATGAAACCTGGACCAGTGATATGTTTACTGAATAGAATCTTTGCTTCCTCCTCTGACATTCCTAAGAAGATAGTTGGCGACTCTTTACTTCCCCTTGGTGTAATGAAGAATACGTTATTTGGGGTGGGATATACTGATGTTGGATAAAGCCAAATCCTCGGCGATATAACATAGCCATCACCCGCTATACCTTTCAAGTATGTTATGATCGGTTTATCATAGATGTTAGGCGGCCAACCATTTGAACGCTTTAACATTAAGCCAGTATATGGCATTTTCCATGAGATGGAACCTTCCTTGACTGATATGACGTAGGTAGCTGACGTGAATGCCGTAAGCGCTGAACAGAAGGCTATTATTGCGGTCATTGTAAGAGCCGTAGAAAGCCGTCTGCGTCTCAAATTTTCTGTTGCAACGTCAAGCATGTAAATTAGAGTTGACACTCTTTCGGTTTTAATGATATGTTTTCCTAACCTAGCTTCAGCTGCTCTCTCTATTGTTTCTTTCGTTTCGCCCAGAAAGAGGACAATTATAAAGATTGCAAAAATAGATGTAGCCACCCCTAAAATATTTATAATGGAATTCGACATAACTTCAAAAGCGGGGTTAACAAAGTTTAGTATCGAAAAAGATGCGATAAGCACCAAAAGTAACGTAATAATTCTTTTCTTTCCTTCGCCATGAAAGACTAATCTTTCAAATAATATGGAGAAGAGTAATAGGATTGAAGCAAAGAAAAGAATGAAGGTTGATAGTTCATTATAAAGTGGCATAACGCTTTCATTATATGCTCTACTAACCAGAGAGACAGTTATTAAGGACTGGCTGAAACATTCATCATAAATCTTTTCCTTAAGAGCTCTTTCGGCTTTAGAGAAAGCAGAAGCCGCCTCTTTTAAGAGATTCTCTGCCCCTGCATTTCGGATATATTTGCTTTTTAGTTTAGAGTAACGTGCGCTAGTCATGAGGTACATATCCTTTGCAGCTTTGTAGATCGTATGAGTTATTCTTAGGGGCTTTGTAACGTAATATCCGTAGCCTTCAGGATTTTCCTTCGTACTGTTCGTTAAAACTATGATTGGCCACCCTCCCTTTTTAACTTCCCCTTTAAATGTTATTGTTATTCTTGACCCTCTTTTAACGAACACCATTCCAACAGTGTAATCTGGAGAAAAGTATGTTCCGTAAAATATTGGAACGGACTTAACTCTAATATCGTAAACTTCCACGGTTCCTTGCTGATAATGCTCTGTAAATGAGCATCTCCTAATGAATTTAACATCGAATAAATCAAATAGTGTTACTTCGGTGCAATTAAATAATGGAACTGACATATAGGTGGGATGTGCAACTATTCTGGTTGCTAAAGATATGCCTCCAGCTGCTCCTGCTCCAGCTCCATAAATACCATAATCAGGGGCATATATTATGCTACTGTCTCTTTCATCAAATTTCCATGCATCAATCCTGTAGGTATACCAAGGTCTAAGACCGTGAAATATAACTGTTCCATTTTCATCCGCAAACTTATAGACGCTATTAAATGGCCAGAGGAGATAAGCGTTTTCACTTAAAGCGGTGTTTGTGCCTTTATACGATGGAAACGGTGTACCAGGATCACTAAATGTAAGTCTTACAAGGGAGTTCGGTATGGGATCATACCATCCTCTAGTTAAATTATACTCGACAATAAGAGCGCGGAGTGTTACAAAACCTTCAGGAATGAAACCAAAGCCTCCGTAACCTACCTCTGTGCTGGCTGGAAGAGAAAATCTTTTCGGTGGAGCATAAGTTGGATATCCAGAGGGAGGCCAAACTGGATCTTTCGCAAAGCCTGTGAGAACTGCAAAAATTGCTTGAAGTTGAGGCGCGAGATTTTCCCATTTTATGAACTCTTCATCATTTAAGGGCGTCCACCATTTGAGCCTCCAAGCCCATTGGGTTCGTAATGTAAATCCCTCGACTCCGGTCTGAACTATATATTGAGTTGGGAGATAATAGAACCAGTCGACGTCTCTAATGGGTTGCTGTGTGCCCCACACAAAATTGGAGTGCACAAGCGGGTTTGTATTTACGATTTCAGCTAGATTTGCAACGCGTAAGTAATCCCTTATGAGTCTTTGAATAACACTAAACTTAACTACTCCATAGGTTGTACTTCCAAACCAAAGAGGAGGACCAATATAAAGGGCATCTAATGTATCGCTTTCTGTTGACAGATCAAGATGGGCTTGCAGCCAAAGTCTTTTACTTCCACTTGATATCTCTGGGGAATAAAAGTTTTGCTCAATCCACTCAATTATCCCAATGTTTCCTTCATAGTAACCTGAAAAAGCAACAAACCAAAGGGTTCGGGACGGTTTATTAGATGCAAAATATCTAGCTAATTCGAGGAAAGAAGAGATGCTTAAGGAATCCTCTGCTCCCGGCGCGATTGCTGGAACTATACTCCATGAATCATAGTGTGCAGAAATTATCATTACGTCGTCGGGATGTTGTGTTCCATTAATTATGGCGATAATATTATAGGCTACAACATTCTTCCAACGTATATTATTGTGAACAGTTACTATTTCCTCTTTTAGGGCTGCTTCTTTTAGCACTGAACTCTCGGCTGGGTCCACATATAGTCTTGGGAAGTTTATTGGTACGGGTATGGCCTTCTTTAGGGATTCAATAAAGTCTGTTTCGGAAGGAGCTAAGAATATTACTGCCTTCGCTCCGAGTTCTGCGGCATTAATCCAATTTTCACCAGAATTAAAGTCCATAAGAACTATCGATCCATTGACGTCATGACCGTTAAATTGTTCTAGACTTCCATTTCCCACGTAGATTAACTTGCCTGAGATCCCTTCTGGCGGCGTTGAACATGCTTGAACACCATTTGGCCATAGAGAGTAAGCCGTTATTTTGGTGTTAGACGATTCTAAAATGATATAGGAGCCCTCATCTATAGGAACTGCTGAGGTATAGTTTTGAACAATCACATTCACTCCGTAACTTTTGAACTCTCGAATAATATAGTTTGTTGCTTCATAATATCCAGGATAACCAACTACTCTCGATTTAAAAGATGAGAACTTTTTCACATGAGATTTGATAGCACTTAAATTCACGTTTCCGATAGCTTGGGTTATATCTGAATTTAAATGGTCTACATTTGGTGATTGTTTCAATGTTGATCTATAATCGGCATATATGGCTTTAGCCAGGCTTATTCCCAGCAAAAAAGCTAATATCAATACTAAAATTAGTGGTTTTATTTTATCACTTTTCGGTTTAATCATATTTTTCACCTACCAAGGCCACAACCATGCAGCTTTAGATATTAATGCCATACCAGTAAGGACTATTAATATTAAGCCTTCTCCTAACCCTATAGCTGCTACTACGGTTCCGCGTATTTTTTCCCATCTTTCTCTGCCGCGGAATAATCGTGGCATTAGAAATCTACCTAATGTAGAACCTATAAAGAGAGGTATAACTGTTGATGGATACATGAAGAGGCCTGCAAAGAGGCCGGGAGCGGAAAATGGTATACCCAATTTTGATATTGCCTCTCCAACCGATGCTACAAGTAATACTATTCCCATAGAACCAAATATATATTCTGGCGTTATTCTCAATTGTCTAGTAACCGTTACTACGTCTATTTGAGCGGTTAGAGGCATATTCCAGAGGGTATATGGGTATGCTGAGGATGGAATCGGGGCAATTCTATAGAAGATTTCAAGCGATATTAAGGTCATGACTGCAACTGCAAACGCTCCTATTAAATAAAGTTTTGTTAGGTCCGTTGGTTTAGTTCTCGTCGCTACAGCAACTTTTGTTTGTTGCGCAAAACTAGGGGCGGTCGAACCCAGTCCTACTAAAGCGCCAGCGAAGCCTGCGTAACCTTGATATGGCGTGAAGTAGACCATTGTCTGCCATGTGAAGGGAACCTGAGCAGATACGTATCCTGCCTCGCCTACAATAGCTGTCTGCATCATTGCAAAAAGGAAACCATAGATTGGCCATCCGAAAATTGGAACCCAAAGGGGTAATTCGGGTACAAGAAAATGAAATACCGCAACCATCCCCATGGAAAAAATGAAATAGATTGCAAGAAGCTTCCATTGAGATGGAAACCCGAGAAGGCTCTCTATCTGTCTTTTTCTTGAAATTAGGGCTTTAAATATAGAAACTACGGATTTTCTTACTTTAAAAATCATAAATAATGACGCAGCAATCCCGAATCCTATCTGAAGAACGAACCAAACTCTGATGAATGAACGATTCTGAATGTTAATTAAACCCATACCAGGAAAATATTCTTCCGCCCACTCAGGGAAAAGATTTGGAAAGGTTGTGACAAAGAGAGAATTAAATATAAGATATAATATTAGTGAGGCGGCCAGCATATAACAGGTAACATGGAATGGGATCATCATACCGCCAGCATAGGCGCTTATGGTAGTTGCTATGCCAAAAGCGGCGCCTGGAAGAAATCGTCTTATAAGCCAAGTTAAGTCTGCAAATGGCACCGGTATTATCTGGATACCTAAAACTGTGGGACCAGCGTAGGCGAGAGCGCCCCAAATCAAGCCTGGAATCATGGACGTTAAGAATAGCCCCGCTTTGGAGGGATCTCTCTCACTTATGAAGCTCACTAAAGAAACATCAACGTCAGCTAGAGGGAAAGCAAATTTTTCTTCTTCCACGTAGATTCTCGCCATTACCATAGCTAATGCTAAGTCAGCGATTGTAGCCAGAGCAACCATTAGGGAAGTTACACCTATAGCGAAGAGCCAGGCTGGTTGGAAAATGCTACGGATCTGATAGGCTGGAGAACCATAAGGTGGGCAGAACCAGCTAGGAACCAACAAAGCTAAAGGAACACCATTTAATTTTGCAGCCCAAGCAAAAGGTGAATGTATGAAATAAGATGTGTAAATAAGTTGTACAAAATATACAGAGAGGATGGTTCCTCCGCCTCCAAGGAAGGATCCATAATATAGTATAAGCGTTTCTTGCCTACTGAGTCTAGCATAACTGAAGCGGAGGATCTCGGCAACAAGAAGGGTGATAAACATTGAAGCTATGCCGCCTAAGCCGGTTCCCACCAAAAGAAACATATACGTTGATACTGGAACGAAAGCTATAATTGCGAACAAAACAGCAAGTAGAGATCTCCACGTTAAACCTGATTTAAACTCTATTTTTTCATCGGATATGCTCATTTACTCGCCCTCTATTCACGTATCTTAACCTTAATAGTTTTTATTTAAAAATTTTTGA
>CAZOWB010000082.1:0-6239 GCA_964583315.1 uncultured Candidatus Bathyarchaeia archaeon
TTACAACAGGATACCGCTATGCCCGCATGGGTTACACCATGATTTGTAATCCCTCTATGCCTCCTCTGGAAGCTAGACATACACATGAGGAGCTTGAGGATACACCCATAGTTGATAAGGCAACTTTCCCGCTCTTAGGCGACTGGTGGTTTGTTTTAGAGTACTTAAAAGATGGCCTAATCAACGAATGCGCTGAACATGTAGCGTGGATGATTGTTGCAACAAAGGGTTATGCAATTAAAATAGTTAATCCAGGGGGCTTAGAGGCATGGGGCTTCGGGAAGAACGTTAGAGACCTAGATGATCCAGTTCCAAACTTTGATATAACGCCCAGGGAGATAATTCGCGGATTATGCACGGTAAACAAAATTCTAAATCTACCCCATACAATTCACGTCCACACAAACAGGCTAGGTCAGCCCGGCAACTATATTACAACAATAAAAACCATGGAATGCGTAAAGGACTTAGCGGAATCCAATAAGCCATCTATCCATATAACGCACTGCCAATTTAGCGCCTTTAAGGGCGATAGCTGGCAAAATATGAGATCTGGAGCCGAAGAAATATCCAAGTACGTTAATAGACATACCCATGTCACTTTGGATATGGGACAAGTCATTTTTACTGATACGACAACTATGACCGCTGATGGGCCATGGCAATACACACTTTATGAGTTAAGCGGAAACAAGTGGGTTAATCACGACGTCGAGGTTGAGACAAGCTCTGGCATAGTCCCCTTCAAGTATAGACGGAAAAACTATGTGCATGCGATAATGTGGTCTATTGGGCTTGAGCTCGCCCTCCTAATAGAGGATCCCTGGAGAATCTATTTAACTACTGATCATCCGAACGGTGGGCCTTTTACAACCTATCCGAGGATAATATCTTGGCTTATGAGCAAAAAAGCAAGAGAACGAACCCTTAAAAGGATTAATAAGAAAGCAAGGGCCAGATCTCTTCTTCCAAGCATAGATAGAGAATACACGTTTTACGAAATAGCCATAGTTACTAGGGCTGGTCAAGCTAAGGCTTTAGGCCTAAAAAGTAAGGGGCATCTAGGCGTAGGGGCCGACGCAGACATAGCCATCTATAACATAAATTCAAAAGAAATTGATCCTTCTAAGGATTATAGATCTGTTCGCAAGGCTTTTTCAAGAGTGGCATATACAATTAAGGGTGGAGAGATAGTTGTTAAAAATGGCGAGATAGTTAAAACATTAAGTGGAAAAACTCACTGGGTTAATTTTGAACCACCACTATTCATAAATGATTTTTCCTCCAGCCGCTCAAAGGTAATAGCAGAATTGAAAAGGAAATTCCGGGAATATTGGACCATTGAATTTGAAAATTACTTTATCCCGGAAAGCTATATTGGTCCTTCAATATCGATATCAGTTAAGACGGAGGTGTAAGAAATCATTTTCCAAATTACACCAAAATATCAATTTAAAGTTCCAATATACGCGGAGTGCATATCCCCAGACATATTCGAGGGGAAAAGTTTAGATGAAATAATTAAACTGAGGATATGGGAAGGAAATAGAAATCGCTCTTTAGGCGACTTATTTAATATCGAATATAAACAGGAAACTGGGTTATCAGCTGAGGAATTAATGATAAGCCTTATCGGCGACTTCAGTAAGGTTCGGAAGATTGGAGCCAACATGACTAAAGGAAGAATACTTATCAACGGAAATATAGGCATGCATCTGGGAGAAGGAATGGAAGGCGGCGAAATAATTGTTAATGGAAACGCTGATTCATGGGTTGGAGGCTCAATGAAAGGCGGAAAAATCGAAATAAAAGGTTCAGCTGGAGACTATATTGGCGCACCTTACCGCGGTAGCACTGAGGGAATGAAAGACGGATTAATTATTGTGCATGGTAATGCTGGTAGAGAAGTTGGTTGCCTAATGAGGGGAGGATTAATCAAGATTTATGGTTCGGTTAAACATTTCATAGGCATGAATATGATTGATGGAACAATATTTGTTGGGGGAGATTGCGCTGGTAAAGCTGGGGCTGGAATGCGAAATGGAAAAATAGTTATATGTGGTTATATTCCATCCATTCTTCCAACATTCACAATAGATAGCATAAGAGCTAGTGTTAAAGTTGGTGGTGAAAAAATTCCTGGCCCCTTCTATCGATTTATAGGTGATATAGCTGATGATGGTGAGGGGAAAATTTTTGTATCTAAAGCTAAAAATCCACATCTAAAATTCTACGAAAAATATTTGTAATAGGAGAAAAGGGGCGGAATTAAGTTTGTCTAATCTAAGCGTGAATAAAGAGGCTATAAAGCTTGTTGGGGAAATCTGTGAAGACCCAGAAAGATATAATGTCATCGTTGAGAAGAGCAGCTCCGGAGCAATCATAATTGATGCTGGGATAAACGCTAAAGGAGGATTCTTGGTAGGGGAGCTAATAACGAAGATATGCTTGGGAGGTCTTGGCGAAACGCTGCTCTCATCAATGGAAATAGGTAGAATAGAAGTCCCATCAATAACAGTTTATACTGATCATCCATCAATCTCAACTCTAGGCTCGCAGCTTGCCGGATGGAAAATTAAGATGGGTGAATATATGGCTATAGGCTCTGGACCAGCTAGAGCTTTAGCATTAAAACCGAAAAAAATCTATAGTAAAATAAAATATAGGGATATTGCTGATAAAGGAGTGCTTGTTCTGGAAACCTCTAAAAAACCGCCTGAGGAAATTATAAAAATGATTTCCGACTTCTGTCATATATCCCCTGAAAAACTCTTTCTAATACTTACACCGACAGCCTCAGTAGCGGGCTTAACACAAATCTCCGGCAGAATAGTTGAAACCGGTATGCATAAACTTGTTGAGCTAGGTTTAGAGCCGGATTCAGTATCTTACGCTTGGGGACAAGCACCCATACTTCCAGTTCATCCAAACGATATTGAATCCATGGGTAGAGCGAATGATGCAATACTTTATGGCGGCACAGCACATTATATTGTAAACTACGGAGACGACGAATACTTAAAGAGACTTGCTGAAAAATCGGTATCTTCAGTCTCAAGGGACTATGGAAAACCATTCTCAGAAATATACAAAGCAGCTAACCAAGATTTCTACAAGATAGATCCGCAAATATTTGCTCCAGCAAAAATCACAATAACGAACGAGAAATCAGGAAAAACTTTTACTGCTGGAAAAGTAAATGAAAAAATTCTGCTTAGATCTATTGGACTTCCCCCATAAATCAGCAACGCAATGCTAAATATTTTCTATCCAACGAGAACCCTTTTCAGTTATCTCTTTCTTCCATATGGGTACTTCGTGCTTTAATCTTTCAATAAGTTCTATTAGAGATTTGAATCCCTCTTTTCTATGCTTAGAGGCTATTAAAGCATATACCGTGTCTTCGCCAACTCCAGCTGAGCCCACCTTATGCTCAACTATAGCATCAATTATTCCGTATTTATTTTTCAAATCTGCAATTATATTCCTTAAAGTCTTTACAGCCACCTCCTCGTAAGCCTCGTATTCAAGCCTCAAAACTTTCTCTCCTTCATTACTTATCCCCCTTACTGAACCTACGAAAATAATTACCGAGCCTATTTCATTGGAGCCTTTCTTAATTTCTTCTAATAGAGTGTTTAAATCATCAAGTTTCTCCGAGATTCTAATTTTCATCTGGTTCCTCCCCCAACTGGTGGAAGAATCGCTATTTCATCACCATCTTTAAGCTTATATGTGAGATCTTGAGATTTTCCTTTAACTAATATAACGTGGTTTTTGAGCATTGGCATCCCATTTTTATCTATAGCAACTTCTCCTCTAATGGTCACAAAAATATTTTCTTTCCAAGCGTTAGCTGAGCTTTCATGTCTACTCGGTATATAATTAAGAAGAAGATCTGCTAACGTAATTTCGTCAACTTCATACTCTTCTTCCCTAACGCCTAAAAGTTCATGTAATCTGCCAAAGTATTTAACTTTCACTCTAATCATGAAATCACCCTTCGAACAAATAGAATAACGAAAAATTTAACCCTTTTCCCTAAAAATCTAGAATATTATGATTGGGCTAGAAAATCTGAATCTAAAATTCAAAGAAGAAGATGACTACTAAAAATCGTAATATAAGATAAAAAAATAGAATTCACTAACTAACGTTCGAGTATTTTTTATTGGGCTTAAGAAATTAGAGATTTAATTTCTCACAGCCTGAAGATTTTTGACAGATAGTTAACTGGGCTCCTTCCTAAGATTATAAAATCTTTTCTCGTAAGGATTTTTACTTCTATATCTTTTTTCGTGCTTGCGTCTCTCTAAGTTTTTGAGGCGAGCATGCAAAATCGCGATCCTATTTTTTGATAACTTTTTACGTTTTTTGAGGCGGATCCCAGTCTTTATGGCTAAGGTCTTAAATTCTGAAGGAGAAGATTTGCGCTTTTTGCGTTGCCTTACAATTCTTGTTTCTTTCATATTTTGCTTTTCTTCTTTGAGGAATGTAACGGTTTTTGCTTCGAAATCGATTTCCTTAACCTTCCATCCAACAGTTAGCCAATACTCTGATGGAGAGCGGCCTCCAACATTGCTCCACCAATACTTGTGTTTATATGCTGATTCCGGTAGTTTTTCACCAATTATGTTTTCGATTTCAGTGAAGGATAACGTAATTTTATCGCGGAATTTACCTTTCCTAGCGAGAAAAATACTGAGGTAAGAATATTTACTCTTTGGAATATGCGAGAAAATACTTTTGACTGCGCATTTTAGACAGGTCGCTCTACCATTTTCATCTAAAATAATACAGTTACCGCAATAGTTCATTCCACAACGATGACATTTATAGAGCACGCTACTTGGATATGTTTCTTCACAGAGTGCACAGACATTGCCAACGGGAAAGATTCTTGGCCGCACCAAATTAATCAAGTCCCTTTAAGAAGGAAGAAGTTCAAAATATATAAAATTATTTTATACCCATATGACCAAATATTCTGAGGGAGGAGATTAATTATGAAAAGTACACCAATTGGGATAGCCTTAATTAATGATGAAAGGGAGCATGTTTGGAGAGCTAACGCTCAGGAATGCATGGAAGTCGTTCACAAATGGGCTGAAATAATTAAGAGAGGAGTCAAAAATATTGATGGTACATCACCGGAGGTTGTTGTGGGATCAGAAACAATAACTTCCGTTAGAACCGCTCAGAAAGTCGGCGAGGAGCTCGTTAGAGCAAACTGTAAGCAGGTAATACTTTGTTTTTATGTTTGGAACTTCCCCTTCTTGGTCTGGCCCTTCATTAATACTGTTGGAAGAGATAAACCAATTCTATGCCTTTCAAATAACAGCGGCAAATATCCTGGGAATGTGGGCTTACTTGCAACAGATGGAGCCTTAAGGCAGGTTGGAGTGAGAACTCATCGGATAATAGGTAACATGGACGATCCTGAGGTACAGGCAAAGGTTATAGATTGGGTTAGGGCCGCTCAAGCTTACACGACAATTCAGAATGAAGTTTACGGCATGTACGGTGGACATTCGATGGGCATGGAAACCGGGTACTTCCATCTTGTTCCAATAATAAAGACTTTTGGTGTAACAGTTCGCCAGATCGATCAGCTTCTGCTTGTAGAAAAAATGAAGGAAGTTGACGAGAAAGAAGTTGAGAAGGCGATGAAGTGGTTCACTGAATTACTTGGTGACAGAATAAAGTATGATGGGAAGATGTTGACGCCTGAGACATTAAAAAGGCAAATACGTCTATACTTGGCAATGAAAATGATAAACGAGGAGAAGGGATTTGACTTTTGCGGTCTAAAGGGACAAAGAGAACTGTCAGAATATGTCTGCATAGGTGACGTTGCCGAGATGCTGATGAACGATCCATATGACTGGAACGGAAGGAAAGAACCGACAGTATGCGCTACGGAAGCCGACTCACTTGCAGCCGTAACAATGCAATTACTTAAATATATTAGCGGTGGACTTCCAGTCTTATTTATGGATGTTCGCTTATACCATCCAGACAAAGACTTATGGGACTTCTGTAATTCCGGTAACCATGCAAGCTGGTACGCCTCAAGAAGTATGGATCCCAAAGAAAACTTTAAGAAGGTAACGTTTCATCCGGCGCTAGAATACTACTTCAAGGCTGGCGGAGCATCGGTTGAATTTGACGCTGCACCTGGACCTATAACATTCGCCCGTCTGGGATTATGGGATGACAAACTTTACATGGTTATTGTG
>CAZOWB010000083.1:0-6228 GCA_964583315.1 uncultured Candidatus Bathyarchaeia archaeon
AAGTTTCTTAGATTCCCGAGCTCTTACACTCCTCTTCTTTGGAGCTCCCGATAAGCTTAGATCTCCTCCGCAACCTGAAGTTAAAATTAAACCTCGCGCAGAATCTTTATCTCATGCTCTTCCCCTGCCAACACCAGTGTACGGATTGAACTATATCTAGAGGCATCCTCGCATAGAAGGCGTGCTACTAGGTCTATTGACGGAGGAGACTATAGGGGAATATAAGGGAAGGCTAAAAAGAGGAAGAAACTTATTAGGTGTATATGAAGAATGCTCGACACGGCCGGAGAACAAAAAGTCCTGCAAAAGATAGAGAAATTGGAAGAACCGCGAACAGAGTAATCACTAAGCCTTTCTGAGGGGAAGAAAATGAGACTGAGGAATTCTGTTTTAAACTTACTTCAAAAAGCCCACAAAGTCAGGAGAAATCTTAAAAATAGCTCACCCAGTGCTTACCGTTAATACTACTTTATACTTTTTAATATGTTATTTCGATAACCTTTTCTGAGACTTCCATAATTAATATATTGTTCACGGTTCGCATCAAGGAAGAATACTAGTTGTAAGACTGAAGCCAGAAGTCGATTTGATTTCCTATATTAGGAGTGTAGCTGAGGAAAACCCGTTTATGGATTTGCGGAGATAGTTTTATTAGAACTTAAAGATATAGATCTGGAAAAACTCTAAATTCCAGCGAGGCACCCTCATAATCTATAAGAGAAGCTCCCCCTCTACTTTTTCAGTATCTCCTTTTTCTATTTAATCCTATAACACGATTTCTATTGGTAAACCAAGCATTTTCATTCTCTCTTTGCATATTATTTCGTAATCAGCCTCTCTTATGAATTCCTCAACATAAATGGGTCTACAATCTATGTATTCCGGCCACTTCACTTCCTGTGAGCCCATTCATAAAGCCTCAGAAATAGGGATTCACCGTTCTCTCTTGACATGCTTACTACTCCAAGCCTGCCTTCCGGCTTGAGAACTCTCTTAACTTCATGGAGCACCTCTGGAATTTCCGGAGTATCGAAAAGTTCTAGGGTGAAACTCATGAAAATCACGTCAAATACATTATCCCTATAAGGCATATATAATGCGTCTCCGCAACATAGCTCAACTCTACGTAGAAGCCCTTTCTTTTTTAATCTTCTTCTTGCCATGTTAAGCATTCCCAACGATATATCAATGCCGTATGCTCGACCGCCTTCGCCAATATCCTTCGCTATCTCAATCAGAGAGCGGCCGGTTCCAAACCCTATTTCAAGAACGCTCTCCCCCTCTTTAATATTCATTTTCTTGAGAGCCAGAATCCTAAATTTGTTCTCAAATGGACCGGAAATTAAGTTATAAAATCCACTTATTCTATCATAAGCTTCCTTAGCTTGCTTATGGGTTCTATGGACTCTTGGTATCCTCTTTTTCGCGCCCGTAATAAAATTTTCTTCAAGTTTATACCCTAGCTAATGCATGTACTATGTCGCTTCTCGTTATGATTCCAAGAAGCATATTTTTGTTTTCCCTGTCAACCACAAGTATTCTTCCTATGTTATAGGTGTTCATTTTCTCTAGGGCCTCTGCCACGCTGTCATCTGGGGAAACGGTTATCAGATTTCTCGAGCATATCTCGCCGATGCGCGTGCTCTCCCGCTTCTCTTTTGGAACCTTCATGGCATCCTGTAATGTTACAACTCCAATGATTTTGTTTGATTCGTCGATCACTGGATACCCTATATGATGATGCTCAGCTATTTTATCAAGCAGTTCATTAACAGTTAGATTAGGCCGCAAAAATACAACTTTTTTCGTCATTATTTCTCTAACGCTCATCCCTTCAAGCCCATTAATTATGCCGGAAACAAATTTTGCTGAGAATTTTACTGCGCCTGGAATCGGGACACCTCTCTCAATGAGCTTCCTGATTTCCTGTAATGCTGACTCCCTCTTGTAGGACGCCAATTGAATTAGGTGGACAAGTACTTCAGGCTCAATTCTCCTAGTCACTATGACTCCTTCTTTAACAGCCCTGTTAAAGACTTCTTCACCTTTTTGGGTTCGAATTATAACTACCGACCAATCCTTTAGTGGACTGGCTCCACCCACGCTTAAATCTGCAAACTCTGATGTGAAGTCAACGCATGTTCTACATCGATTCAATATGTGTTCCTTAACCATCGGTAATGGAATTCGTCGTTCGCCATTTTTCGTGTAAATAATGTATTCCTTGGATGACAGGTCAATATGCTGAATTTCATTAGCTGCAATACCATGCTCATGTAGAAGATATTCCAATAGTAGTTTAAGTGAGAAAGTCCAGAGACAGAAGAGACCTACTATTATCTCTAAACTATCTATTATTTTATGTTGCCATGCCTCGAGCTTACGTAATGCAAGAACATGACAGGGAACCCCGACGAAGGCTATGCGGGTTCTACCATACTCGTAAACGGCTCTCCCAAAAGCTTGAGCCACGGCTGATGGAACAATCTTCGTCTCAACGGCTGAGAGCATATCATCGGGCACAAGGCTTATTGACGGCCTAACCTTTATTGAAAGAGATGGGGATGACTCGGATATTATTGCGCTATCTATTATTCGCTTATCTATAGCAAATTTCAGTAGCGCATTCACAACGCCCCCGCTTCTTGTGGCCTCCCTTATTGTCCGGTCAGAGGCTTGGGCGAGTAATATACGTCTATAGCTGCCTATGCTCTCTCTCCTATGGGGCGCATCAGCGGTGAAACTTAAACTCTCATATAGGAGAGCGTCGCTGTGGGGACATATGTCATAACATATTGGACAGGAGTCTAAATGCTCAGCGCAGTCATGTAGCCTACGCGGTCTATTATCTTCAATACGTATTGCATGAATTGGGCATGCTGCCTCACATGCGCCACATAATGTGCAAAATCCATTTTTAATAATTATATTCTCCAAATCCTCAAATGCTATAAGTTTACCAGCATTATGGCGCATTACAAATCCTTCCACATAATAGTACAATAATAAGTTAAAGGATGCCTCAATATTACCTTTGCTTTTTAGCTGGAAAAATTCTTCCTTCTTTATTATGGTATTAGTGGAATCTGCTGGACAACTGGTTCTATCAGCTTCAATACTATTGTTGGATATATCCCCAAAAGAATGATTGTAATAGTAAGCGTTAAAACCGGAATCAACAGTTTTTTAGGTTCATCCAGCTCATCTTCCCTACGAGATTTCTTCGCAAACATATAATTAACCAGCCTAAGGAAATAGGCTGCCTGAACAATGCTAGTTAAAACCCCTATTAAAGCCAACCAGCTTAAGCCAGCTTCAATAGCAGCCGTGAAAACTAGGTATTTAGCGAAGAAACCGGCGAAGGGTGGAAAACCAGAAAATGAAAAGGCTCCTGTGAGAAGCGCTAAGCTCGTGAGAGGCATCCTCCGACCGATCCCAGATAAATCTCTAAGTGTTTTTAGGCCAGCATTGTTAAGTATTCCTACAGCCATAAAGGAAAGCGCCGTTGTTAATCCTCCTACGAAAAAGAAGTATAGATTACCCATCACCCCAAGCGAGGTTACACTTGTTATCGCTATAAGATTATAGCCAACATCCGCTATGCAAACATATGATATTAACCGCTTAATATCATTCTCAATTAATGCAAATAAATTACCGACAATCATCGACAATACGGAGAGAAAAGCAAGGACCAGCCTCCAATCTAAAATTGCTGGCGGAGTTAAAATGTACACGAGAATCCTTAAGAGAACATAGTAGCTCCCTTGATCAATAAGAGCTGAGAGGAAAGCTGATGAAGAGGCTGGAGCCGTTGTGTAAGCGTCCGGAAGCCACATATGGAAAGGCACTATAGCGGATTCAATTGCGTAGCCTGTGGCCATAAAAATGAATGACAGAATGAGTAGATGCTTATCTTTCAGAGATGCCAGTATTTGCTTAACCGCCCAGAAATTTAGGGTGCCGGTTAAGCCATAAATTATTGAAAGTCCGTAAACTATGAAAGCTGAAGCAATAATTATCATAACTAAATATTTTAGTGTAGCATGTATAGATCTAGGGCTTCCCTCGTAGAGCATTAGGAATCCCGATCCTACCGCTGAAGCCTCCCAGAAAATAAATAGAGTTAGAAAGTCTCCGGAGAAGCATGCGCCTATAACGCATGCGGTGATCATTAACGTCAGGGAATAATATCTTCCTGAAAGAGGCTCAGAAGCATCTATGTAAAATAAGCTATACAGGAAGGTTATTGCGCTAATAATTGTAAAGATTATTGCCATGTAAATCGATACGGCGTCAATCGTAAATGTGCTTGAAAATATTCTGTTTGGATTGCTTGAAAACGTTAAGTTTAGGAATGGCTCTTTACCCATCTGCGCATAATATTTGACCGCTAGACTGGCGACAAACATAGATATTACTGTAAATACAATGATGAACCACAATAACATAATAGCGGATTTATGTCTTCCCATCCTAGCAATATTAGTTACTGGCATAGTTAGAAGCGAGAACATAACGAAGATCGCTATCGGCAGAAAAGCTTCAAGAAAGATCATCCTTTTCTATCCTCCTAAAACAGTGAATTTTGCTGTCGCAATTAACTCTACAAAGAAGGTTGGCCAGACACCAAGTAATATAACGATTACTATTAGGATTAGCATTGCAGCCTTCATTAGCAACGGCACTTCTTTAGCCTCCCTAATTTTAGCTTGACCAAGAAAAATGTGACTTATGTAGCGTAATGCATACGCCAGCGAAAGTACCGTTGCAATCAACATTAAAATTGTTGGCAGAATATAGAATCCATCATCGCCAATTGCTTTGAAGGCGCCAATAAACATTATGAATTCGCTTATGAAGCAAGCGAATACCGGTATTCCAGCTATGCTTAATGCAGCTGTGCTCGCGGCTATGGCTGTTATAGGCATTTTATTGGCGAGTCCACCCATCTCACGTATATCTCGAATCTCGAGCTGCTTCATCAATGAACCGGCTGACAGGAAGAATAATCCTTTACTCACCGCGTGATTCACTAGATGTAATACTGCTCCAATAATGGCTTCACTATAGGGGAACATTGAGAGCCCAAAAAGCACATAGCCCATATGCGCTATGCTTGAGTAGGCTATTATTCTCTTCACGTCATTTTCAACTAAGGCTATGAAAGAGCCGAAAAAAGCGGATATAACTCCCAAGATGGATAAGCTATGCAGAAACTGGTTTCCAAAAGATGTTGCCGCAATGGCTGGTAGAACTGCTCCTAATGATATACGTAGTATCGCGTATGCACCGGCGCTTATGATCACTCCGCTTAGTAGAGCCGACATCGGCGCAGGCGCCTCTGAATGAGCGTCCGGAAGCCACATATGAAATGGCACCACAGCCATTTTAACAGCGAATCCTAAGGTTAGAGAAAGCAGAATCCACATAACTAAATCTAGCGGAGCATTCATTAAGGCTACTTGCGCACTGAATATGTCTAGGTTGCCTGTAAGCATGAAGATGGCGCCTATACCTAATAATACGAAGATGGCGCCTGCATGCGTGAAAATGAAGAACTTAAAGGCCGCTCGATACGGCTCTCTATAGCCCCATTCGCCAATAATAAAGTATGAGGGAACCAGCATGAGCTCCCAACAGAAATAGAATAGCATAAGGTTTGACGTTATGAAAACACCGACTAATCCTGCTGAAAGCAAAGCTAAGAGGGCATAGTATTCTGCAAGCCCCCTCTTATCTTGCATATAGTTTACCGAAAAAATTGTTGCCGTAAACATAAGCACCAAAGTTATAATCGCCATTGGAAGGCTTATTCCGTCAGCGAAAAGGGTGAGAGAGGCATAGATTGTTGGAATCCAAGAGTAAGACTCAACATACTTGTGGTCAGCGCTGTTGAGGATCTGCGGTGCAATCGTTAAGAGGAGAGCTATTTCAATCAAGCATATTAGGGATATTAAGGATGCTGCAGTTTTAGGCGATTTTCTACCTAATAAATAAGCTAGTGGAGCGCTCAACACCGGTAAAACCATCACCAATAAAAGAGTATTACCCATCATTCACTCACCCAAACACAGTAATTAATATTAGCACTAAGATTATTAGGAAACCGGTTAATACCGCCCCTATACAATGCTCCAGCGAGCTTGAGCTCACCCTTCCAATTTTAGATGCTGAAATCACAGTTTTATTCACCGCGATATAAAGCATTTCATCAACAAGAATATC